>JBDOMS010000647.1:3510-3799 GCA_039831735.1 Pirellulales bacterium | reverse complement strand
CTGACTATCAGGATGTCGTGCAGCATTTTTCAGAAGCCATTCGTAAAGCCAGTGGCCTGCTCACCATCAAATCACCACCAGCCAGAAAGGCTGCTCGCGATGTTCTTCTCGATGCACATCTTGGTACCGCGCTTGCGATTGCAAAAGGCACATGGCAACAAAAGAGCCGTGTGATTCCAAAGTGGATTAGTCGCACCGAAAAAATAATCAACGAAGCCCAAATTTCTGATGATTTAGAAAAGCACACCCTGGAACTCCAGATGTGTCGTGGTGCGCTCTCTGTCGCAGC
>JBDOMS010000647.1:0-3500 GCA_039831735.1 Pirellulales bacterium | reverse complement strand
AGCAGGATCGACAGAGACCTTTGACCCGCTTCCATGGGTGAAGCGGCTCCTCCAGGTTCGAAGCAAACTCGACGACTTAGTATCTGATCCATGGCGACGTCGTCAGATTGACTGGGAAGTTGGTGAGGGGCTTTCTGATGCACTTGTCGCAACCCAAAAACGAGGTGATGCATCAGATATGCTTGAAAATACAACGCTCACTGCAGCCTATCTTGAACGAGGATCTGAGTTTCGACAATTAACGAATAGTGATCGAAAAAAATTCGGGAGTCTTTTATTCCAGATCGGCATCCTGTACAGCCTTCAAAAAGGCGATCATGCAACAGCCGTAACTTGGTTTGATAAAGCTCTTCCTATGTGGGAAAACAATCGTACCTTTCGAAGCGAGGGAGACATCGGCCAGCTTGGTGAGTCTCTTGTCAGTATGGCGATTTCATACTGGCAAATCGACCGCCGTGAAGATGCGCTGGCAATTAACCGAAAGGGTGTTGAATTGATGGTCGAGGCTGTGGCCAGCCAACAACTTGACGAACAGGCATTGGCAGTAGCCTATGGCAACCTCTCGACGATGTATGCCGAGGAGGGTGACGAGGAACAGGCCCAAAGCTTTGCTGATCTTGCTTCCCGTGCGGAAGCTACCGGTAATATTCGAAAATAATGATCACCAGATTTTCCTGTGATCACTACATGAGACTCTCCAGTAGCAATCTCATTTTCCGAAGTTCACCTACCTGATCGACATCCTCTATTGGTGGCATATGCGCACACAGGGCGCGTGTATAACCAATTCGGTTCAGCTGATTGACGATTTTGCCATATTCCACATTTCCTTGGCCGATTCGCACCTGTTTTACCTCAGGCTTGGTATCCCTGAGATGCACGTGGGCAACATATTTGATGATTGGCTCCCATGATGCTGCTTTTTTTGCACCAAAAATAAACTGACTCGGATCGAGTGTGACGCCAAGCCCAGGAACATTTCGACATAATGAAGCCGTGGTCTCAGCATCCTGAGTCATACGCCCAGCCATGGTTCGGACTGCCACCACCCCGCCAAGGTCATGTGCAATTCCAACCAGTTTTCTGAGACGTTCAATTTCTCCATTGAAGGGAGTCCCGAGTTCTGAGGCATCCACCACCATCGTGACAACACCAAGTGTTTTGGCAAGTCGGCATGTTGCAGAAAAGAGATCGTAATACTCGGGTGAGTCTGATGCTGAAAATGATACGGCAACTGGTCGTAGCCGCTGCAGGTCACTACACGCAGCGATCGCTGCATCCGGATTGGCTGCGACCTGAGATGGCTGCAGGTGCCCCGATTGTTCGTGCACGTCTATTTCAACCGCTGTGAACTCTAATTCTGCGAGACGTTCCATGGCCTTATCCAAAGGCATTTCAGGAAAACACTCTGTACTCACGCACACAAACACTCAGTCACACTCCTCTCGGGATTCGCTACAAGTCGTTTCTGCCAAGGTTGGCTTTAGCCAAAAGGTAGCGATACTCAGCGAAAACTACTACTGCACTCCTTTTTGGAGAACTGGACACATCTGTGGATTCTCTGCATACAATAAGAAACTCGCTTTCTTCAAGGAGTCTTCCATGAACTACGAATCCCAACAGCCCCCAACCCGCGTCATCCTCGAACAGGGCTCCATCTGGAGCCGCTGGGGAACGCGAATAGCGTGGATCATAACGGGTTTTGCAGTCCTCTCGGCATTGGCTAGTGCTGGTGCACATTCGCAATATTTTCAAAAAGGCACCAAGGTTCTGGAAGAGTACCACTCTCTTTCCAAGGATGCATTGAACAAAGTGGCGGTCGTAGAAGTTGCAGGGACCATCATGGGAGGGAACGGCTTTACACGCTGGCAACTCGATCGAATCGCTGATGACCCAGACGTTAAGGCCATTGTCCTTCGGATAGATTCTCCTGGAGGAACGGTCAGCGGGAGTGATGAAATCCATTACCGCATTGGCGAACTTGTGAAAGATCGAGAGCTTCCCGTGGTCGTCAGCATGGGCAGCATGGCCGCCAGTGGTGGGTACTATATCGCCATGGCCAACGGTGGACGTGATGATGTCATTTTTGCTGAACCCTCAACGATTACCGGTTCCATTGGCGTGATCATTCCTCATTTTGATTTTTCCAAACTCATTAAGAAGTTTGACATCGAGGATGATTCGATTGCCAGTGGTGTTCTCAAAGAAATGCTAAGCCCTACAAAAGACCGAACGCCAGAACTTGCTGAAAAAGAAAGAAAAATTCTCCAGTCTCTTGTTGATGAAATGTTTGGTCGCTTCAAGGCCATTGTCAAAGAAGGTCGACCAAAACTCGATGACGAGCAGTTGAGTGCGGTCGCAACGGGTCAGATTTTTACAGCTGCACAGGCAAAGCAATCTGGCCTCATTGATAAGGTAGGTTTTATCGAGGACGCCATCGAACGGGCAATGGAACTGGCAGGGCTGACTGAAGACTCAACTCGCGTTGTGAAATACTCCCGTCCAAAAGGAGTGTTGGATGAATTACTTGGTGGCAGTTCCGTTGGGGCCCGTCAGACAACTGCCTTGGAGGCGCTCGCAGAGTGGACCACTCCTCGTGCATGGTATTTATGTTCGTGGTGGCCAGCACTGATTACGAACCGATAACCAACACGTTTCATGGAGTACGCAGACCTTCGAGCCAGTCCGCATACAAGGTCGTAATCTTTTCTCTATTGAAGGCTTGTTCAGCCAACTTTCGGGCCCGATGCCTGTACTTTGCCAGTGTGGATCGATCCTCAGCCAATGTGCGAATTGCTTGTGACAGTGAGTCTGGCTCTCCTGACGCATACAGTAAGCCGGCACGCGGTTCATTCAGCATGGGTGTCATGAGATTCTTTAGTCCACCCACAACGGCCAAACCGGCCGATGCGTAGTCAAACGTTTCAGAAGGAATCGCTGATACAGATTGCGGTTTTGTGAGTACGAGCCCCACGTCACACCGTGCAAGCAGATCTGCATATGCTTTTTGATCGAGTAAACCATGAACGACCAGTCGACACGATCCATGAGAAGCCTTGGCTGCATTCCGAACACTCTGCTCGAATTTTCCTTGCCCTGTGAGGTGAATCGTTGTGTTTACACGATTCTGTGAAAGTTGTCGTGCTGCTGCTAAGAGTGTGTCAATGTCTTGGTCCGCACTAAGTTGTCCGGCATGCACGCATTCCATTGAGTCCGTATTCTGTTCCGCTATGCGTTGGACGACCTGGATACCTGGAGCAAGTGCCACATGATTGATGGAACGAGGTGGTCGATCAAACTGCTGCGGGTAGCCACCCAATGGTGCGATAAATCGTGGCACATCTTCCTGCACGATGACCGGGTTTGATGGAATGCATTCCGGGGAGGCTGCTGCAATCGCATCAGCTGCACGAAGAATGTTATTTCGACGGTTGGTCATTCGTCCAAGAAGGAATCGCTTCGTAAGAGGTCGTAGCAATGCGGGACCTGGGACAAACTGT
>JBDOMS010000114.1:0-3803 GCA_039831735.1 Pirellulales bacterium | reverse complement strand
AGACAACACTGGTGACCGAACGGTTGCCAACGTTGATACCACCGGCACCGTTGTCACTCCCAACCTCATTACCGCTCGAATTCGCAAGGATCAGAGCCTGACTGCCGTCAGAGCTTGAGAACGTAATCGCTCCAAGGAAAGCAGCATTGTTATTTTCTTTTCCATTGATAATGGTGCTTCCATCACTGGTCAGACCATTATCCCAGTTATCCCAACCGTTGGTGACACCACCGATGATGGACAACTGATCATTTGGATTCCATGTACCCAGAACACCCGTATGGGTAAACGGCTCGCCATACTGCATGGTATAGGCATGGGTATAGAAGAAGTTACCAATGGCTGGAACAACTTCATATCCAATCAGCGTGTAGAAGTGACCAAACTTGATATTCCGTTCCTGGCTTCCAACCTCAGCGTAAAGCTGTGGCATGGCAAGACCATAGTACTTGTTTGAATACCAACGAGGTCCACCAAGTCCGAGGGCATCAACATATCCACCACGATAAGCATCAAGACCTGTCGCGGTTGTAAAGAGAAAGTCGGTACCATAGAGCAGGTCAATACGACCACCAATGCTGAAGTCTTCCTGCAGCACTCGCTCATTGACGAGGTACAACTGATTCATCATGCCCTGCCAAGAACGATCATTGAACGTAATCGGACCATTCCAGTCTGACCCCCAATTGTTGGCACCGATACCGACATCAACCCAACCATACGTCTCGATTCCACGACTGGTGAGGAACTCGGTTTCAAGATAACGTGTAGCACCTTCTTCAACAGCAGCTTCTTGCGGAGCGGCTCCTCGGTATTGATACACATCTTCATTTGGAACACCCGCTCGAGGCATTTCCGGTACTGGTGGAACCCCATCAGCCTGTGCGAATGAGTCGTAAATATCTGAATCAAACTGTGACGGAATAACTGGCTCTACTGCGAATGACGCAGTTGTAAGAAGCCCGGCTGCTATCGATAGAGGCAGCCTAAATTGAGCAAATCGCATGACGATCAATCTCCAATTTAAAAATGCTGGCTGACCTTATGAGCTTCGACCACCGGAGCCCCCCCTATCAGTCAACCAATTCCCCTGAAAAAAAGTGCAACTACTTTCCGCCGTCATATCAAGCTTGCACTTATCTTTCCTTAGAATTGTTATCGACCCGCATAGGCAGCATTTACGAGAAGCGCGTGCTCTACCGGCAAAGTCTGATTAATCACGATAACAAGACGTTAATGTGTGCGGATTAGAAAAACCTTAAGGCGCAGGAGTATCAAAAAGGTCCGCTAACAGAGCTTCAACAAACTGGGGAGGATCAAAAACCTGTAGGTCTTCGGCCCCCTCACCAATACCCACCAGTTTGACCGGCAGACCAAACTGCTCCGTAACCGGAACAATAACCCCACCACGAGCTGAACCATCAAGTTTTGCAAGCACAATACCTGTACAACCAGCTGCTTCCTTAAATCCTTTTGCCTGCGAAAGAGCATTTTGTCCAGCTGTTGCATCGATCACAAGAAGGGTTTCATGTGGGGCACTCTCAATTTGCTTGGTAATCACACGACGAATTTTTCCAAGTTCCTGCATGAGATTCGATTGGGTCTGCAGACGTCCTGCAGTGTCAACAATACAGACATCAAAACCACCTTCGATTGCCCGAGCGACAGCTCGGTGAGCAATGCTTGCCGGATCACTTCCTGGTTCGCCACGAACAATATCTGCATGGATCCGGTCCGCCCACATCGCGAGCTGTTCAACCGCAGCTGCCCGAAACGTATCCCCTGCCCCAAGCACCACCCGCTTTCCATCACCAACAAAATGCTGTGCGAGCTTTGCAATTGAAGTTGTTTTTCCAGATCCATTCACTCCTGTCACCAGAATCACAGTGGGTGATGTTGCAGCAATAGAAACCGGAGCAGCTGTCGCTTCAAGACGGACAAGCAGTTCTTTTCGAATTGAATCAACAACAACATGAGGATCAATGACACGGGCACGCAGCCGCTCTCGAACGTCTTGGACGATAGCTTCCGCCGCTGACGGCCCCATGTCAGTGCGGACCAAAGCAGCTCTTAATTCTTCCAGAAAGTCCTCGTCGACTAATCGACCTTCACGTTTGAATAAGTCTCGAACATCTGTCTGAAGAACCTGTGACGTCTTAGAAAGTCCGGCTTTCAACCGCTGAAAAAAACTGGCCATCCTCACTCCTTGCATTTCAACCGACTAACGGCATCTTGATCTTTCTTCATTGGCTGCTTTACGAGACGTCCGGCGATGCCAGCCACAAAACTACTTGACGATGCTGCACCGTACCGCTTTGCGAGCTCAATGGCTTCGTCCGCAACGACCGCGCCTGGCGTGTCCATAAAGCGAATTTCATAAATCGCCAATCTCAGGATTGCGCGATCTGTCACTGCCATTCGTTCCACACGCCAATTCTCTGCAAAAGCAGCCAGCTCGCTATCAATCTCGGCGAGGTTCTTCTGCACACCCACAACGAGTTCTTTTGCAAAGTCAACAAATACTGGCTGATGCAATCTTCTTTTGAGAAAGTTTTCGATCTCGATGAAATCAAGCGTCGGCTGCGCTTCTAGCTGATAAAGCGCCTGCATGGCAATTTCACGGGATCTGGAGCGCGTGCTCATGATGGCTCTACCACTTCCCGAAAACTATTCAACAGGGAAATCATTTCAACTGCTGCCACAGCACACTCCACACCCTTATTCCCAGCAAAACCATCCTCGATCGACCCGGATGCTCGTGACAAAGCTTGCGCGAGCGTTTCACAGGTGAGTACACCAAAAAGAACTGGTAGACCACGGTTTCGTCCTATCTGTTCAATGCCGGTAGCCACCGCAGTCGCAATATGGTGATCATGGGAAGTCTCCCCCTTGATCACAGCACCCAAGCACAAGATCGCATGGTAACGAGCAGACGCCGCTAAGCGGTCAGCAGCAAGCGTCAACTCAAACGCACCTGGGACCCATGCCACATCTAACGCACTCATAGCAATTCCTGCTTTCGTAAGTGCATGGACGGCCCCATCGAAGAGACGCCGAGTGATCGATTCATTATATCGGGATACAACAAGAGCCACGCGCACATCCTTCGGCAACGTGACGGTGCCTGAGGCAAACTCTTGAGGTGCAGATGATCCAGCCGCTGTCGTCATGTTGCCTTGAGACTCGCGAGAAACTCTTGATTTGTTGAAGTTTTTGACAATCGATTGATAAGAAGTTCCATCGCATCTACAGGATTTTTATCACTGAGAGCACGCCTCAACACGGTCACCTTTTTATACTCATCAAGGTCAAGCAACATCTCCTCTCGCCGAGTTCCTGATCGATTAATATCAATGGCAGGAAAGATTCTTTTATCAACCAGGCGACGGTCGAGCATGATCTCATTGTTACCAGTTCCCTTAAATTCCTCGAAAATCACATCATCCATTTTACTACCTGTATCAACGAGGGCCGTAGCAATTATGGTAAGCGACCCACCCTCTTCCATTTTTCTTGCACTACCAAAAAACCTCTTCGGTCGCTGAAGTGCATTGGAATCAACACCCCCTGACAAGATTTTTCCTGAGTTGGGCACCTCAGAGTTCCATGCTCTTGCAAGCCGAGTAATGGAATCCAGAAAGATAACCACATCTCGTCTGTACTCAACAAGTCGCTTAGCCTTCTCTAAGACCATATCTGCCACTTGCACATGACGACTTGAGTTTTCATCAAATGTTGAACTAATGACTTCACAAGACGGCCCTTTGACCTGACGCTCCATGTCCGTCACTTCTTCAGGCCGC
>JBDOMS010000215.1:0-17123 GCA_039831735.1 Pirellulales bacterium | reverse complement strand
ATGACGAACCCATTTTGGATCCGTCTGGGAAGAGAGAGATTCCGCCAGATCATAACGGCGTGGATAGTGAGGGTTTAGCACGACACAAAGATGGAGCCATCTGGGTGAGTGAAGAGTACCGTCCGTCGCTTCTTCGGGTGTCTCCCGGTGGAGAGATTTTGGCGCGTTACATTCCAGAAGGTGTTTCGTTAGAGCGGGCTGACTGTGCGGTGCATCCAGTATTGCCGGCACGGTATGGCATGCGAAAAGATAACCGTGGGCTGGAAGCACTCTCGTTGTCGCCAGATGGCTCAAGATTGTGGTCGCTTTTTCAAAGTCCGCTCGAGTATCCCACTGAAAAGGTTGCAGATAAGACGGGGAACATTCGTTTGCTTGTTATGGATACACAATTAGGTTCGCCCGTTGGAGAGTACATCTATCGCGCTGGAGACCCAAGGCATCCAGACTTTGCAGCGGATGGCGCTTCACCAGAGGATGTGAAAATATGTGCCATGTCAGCGATTGATGACTCATCAATGCTTGTGATTGAGCAATCCGATGAAGGTGATGCAAAACTGTATCGGTGTTCCTTTGATGGCGCTACGAATACGCTGAAAACGGATAAGCCATTCGAGCCAATCGGTGATTTATCGACAGTGTCTGTCGTGCCGTTGCAAAAGACACTTGTTGCAGATCTGGTAGGGCTCTTACCCCAGTTTGCTTCAGACATTACTGGGGGGGTATGGCAGCCGAAGTCCGGTGAAAAAGTGGCCGGTCTCAAACTTGAGGGCATTGCTGTGATTGATGCTTATCGTGTTGCCATTGTGAATGACAATGATTTCAACATTGATCATATCGAAGACCCATCAGAGCCTGAAAGAAGGTCTTGTCTTTGGATAGTCTCTTTGGCAAAGCCGTTATGGAATGACTAGGCAATGTCTGGCAGTGAATTGGTGTGTACGAGAAAGAACGAAACGAAGCAATCAACTAGGGAGAGAGAATAAATGAAGACTGTTACGCTGTCGTGTGTTGGAATGTTTTTGGTCACTGCACTGGTGAGTGGCTGCAGCGAGTCCACTGTGAATGTGCCAGAAGTGTCGACGGTCTCAGGAAAAGTACTGTTGTCTTCCGGAAAACCTCTCACAACTGGTCGAGTGATGCTTCGTCCAGCACCAAGCCTTGCGAAGGCTACGCGGAAAGCAAGACGCGTCATTGCAGAGATTGGAAATGATGGACAGTTCAAGATAGACAGTGCCGGAATTGAGGCCCCAATTCTCGCGGGGGAATACAAGGTCTACATTATTTTAGGCAATGACTCACGCATGAAATCACTGAAGAAACAGGTGCCTGAAAAGTACAGAAGTATGGAAGATGATGAGAGTGACTTAGTTGTGAATTTAGGAGAGCAGACAGATTCTATTGTGCTCAAATTAGCCAAAAGCTAGAGAGTGAAAATGATGTCGGTCGAGTGGGCCGAAGCGATCAAGATGGTTGAGTGAGGACATGCTGAGATGAAGGGTCTATAAATGAACCATGGAAACAACTCTTTTATGGTTCCGGCACGATCTGAGACTTGATGATAATCCTGCCCTGACCGCTGCGGCCGATCGAGGCCGTGTTGTTCCTGTTTTTATCTGGGCGCCTGAAGAAGAATCACCGTGGGAGCCAGGTGCTGCTTCTTGCTGGTGGCTCCATCAATCACTTAAACAGTTGTCGCATGCACTAGAGAATGTCGGTGCCCCTTTGGTGATTCGCACTGGTCCCACGCTGCCTGCCCTTCAGGAACTGGCCAAGGAAATTTCAGCAACGCACATAGCCTGGAATCGGCGGTATGAGCCAGCTGTGATTCAGCGAGATGTGACGATCAAGAAAACACTTGCTTCGGATGGTTATCAGGTTGAAAGTTTCAACGGCTCGCTGCTTTTTGAGCCAATGAATGTTGCCACGAAACAAGGAAAGCCATATCAAGTGTTTACTCCGTTTTGGCGTTCTCTTCTGAATCGTGATGAACCACCTGAACCAGTCTCAGTTCCTCGTAAGCTCCATTCGTTAGAAGTGCAGCCTCAAAGTCACTCGCTTGATTCTCTGGGTTTATGCCCAAAAATTGACTGGACGGCTTCTCTTAGCGCAGCCTGGAATCCAGGTGAACAGGGAGGAAAGAAACGTCTTCGTCAATTTATACAAAAAGGTCTTCATGGCTATGAAAGCGGCCGTGATCGGCCTGACCAACAGGGCACGAGTGCCTTGTCGCCACACCTTCATTTTGGTGAAGTTTCTCCTCGGAGGGTGTGGCATTCCGTGCGGAAAGCTTCTGGTGGAAAACCAGCTAACAAAATCACAGGGAGTTCAGAGGTTTACCTAAGAGAGCTTGGGTGGCGTGAGTTTGCAAATCACCTGATCTTTCACTTTCCACACACGACGGATGCTCCATTGCGGAGTGACTATAAAAAATTTCCATGGGTTGACGATCCGGTTGGATTACATGCTTGGCAGAAAGGATATACTGGGTTTCCGATAGTTGATGCCGGCATGCGGCAGCTCTGGTCAACAGGCTGGATGCACAACCGTGTCAGAATGATTGTGGCAAGTTTTCTCGTCAAGGATTTGCGGGTTTCGTGGTTAGAGGGAGCTCGGTGGTTTTGGGATACCCTTGTGGATGCGGATCTAGCTGCTAACACACTTGGCTGGCAGTGGGCGGCGGGATGTGGAGCAGATGCCGCGCCGTATTTCAGGATCTTTAATCCGACCAGCCAGCAACAGAAATTTGATCCCAACGGTCAATATGTTAATCACTGGGTAGATCTCAACGATGAACAATACCCAGAACCAATCGTGGATCATGCAGAAGCACGCAAACTCGCACTCCAGGCACTCAAGAGAGTTACTGGTAAAACATAGGCTATTGTAATCGTGCCAGAGCAGCCCGTATGACATTGCGGGCATTTGCCTGTGCGTCAGGATCGCCTACCTTTCCCGCAGCTTCGTCAGCTTGTTCAAGAAGTTTTATTGCTGCGGGTGTATCACCATTTGTCGCTGTGGCATTGGCGACTGACAGTAATGCATATGCCTTACTTTCATCTCGATCGATGCCTATAGCAGTTGACGCGGCCTCACTTAATAATGAAGTCGCTTTGTCCGCATTGCCAGTTTTTGCATACACACTTGATGCTGCGGCTAGTGCCTCTGATTTGGCACGAGGATCAGAAAGAGCAGCAAGGCAAGACTCAAGTTTTTCAACCATAGCTCCAGCTTCTTCAGCCATTCCACCACTGACATACCCCATTGCCACAACTGCAAGTGCTTCTGCTCGAAATCGCTCTTCAACACTGTCAGCTAGTTCTGTTGCTTCATCAAGCAGAAGTTTTGCTTGCCGCGGATCAGCCATTCCTGTTTCAGTATTTCCAAAGAGCGCTCCTACGTCAGCAAGTGTTTTTGCTTTTCGCCCCTCGTCATCGATTGCCTTTGCAATCGTAGAAACTTTGTTGAGTACAAGTCTTGCTTGTCGCCGTTCATCAATATCAATGTATGCTTGAGCAACATTAAGGAGCGTGACCACAGACTCTTCTCCTCCAGCACTCACTTGATCGTAAGCGGCAGTAATGGTGTCATATGCGCCAACACGATCCTCTAGAGATACCTGCCGGCGAGCAACTGACAGTAACGCAGCTGCCTGCTGGGGCCCCGGGGGCTTTTCTTTAGCCATTGACAGTCGATCGTTGATGGTGAGTGACTTTTTGCCACAACCATGAACACTACAAAAGAGTACAGCTCCAATAATAGTGCAGATGACGAATGTTGGAGAACGGACATGCATCGTCAGATAACCCATAGAAAAAGAATTAGAATTTTAGTCGAGCACGAGAAAGACGTGTGTGCATTTCGGCCATGAGTTCATCTTCTGCGGCACTGTCCTCTGCTTCATATGTAACCGAGAAACGAAGGTAGTTCCCACAGTCATCCCACGGAACCGTGGAGATGGAAAGTTCGCTGATAAGAAACTGACTCGCATCCTGACCAGTTTGAAATTGAAGGTCACCGGCGCCACGTGGGCTTTTTGTATAAAGAAAGTAGGTTCCGCCGGGCATCTCACACTCGAATCCAACAGCACGCAGAACGCCAACAAGCTTTTCAAGTCGACGACGATATTTTTCACGAACTTGCTGAGGAATATCTGGATCAGCTAATGCAGCAATACCAGCTTTTTGAATAGCGATAAACTGTCCTGAATCACAGTTGTCTTTCACATCAGCAAAAGCCTGAACGATTCGTTCGTGGCCACAAACCCAGCCTAGCCGCCAGCCAATCATATGGAAGCCTTTTGACATAGAGTGGACTTCAACGCCAACATCTTTTGCACCATCAATGGAAAGGAAGGATAGAGGCGCGTCGTTGTAGGAAAGCATCATATGAGCAGCATCCTGCACAACAATGACATGGTGATCATGAGCCCAATCAACGACCTTGGCATAAAAATCACGAGTTGCTGTCTGGCCAGTTGGACTGTTTGGATAACAGAGCACAAGCATCTTTGTTTTTGATAGGACATCATCGGGAATGGACTGCAGGTCGGGAAAAAAATTATTTTTTTCAACAAGCGGCAGGTTGTGCACTGTTCCACCGAACCACCGTGTGGCCGTGCCGGCAACAGGATATCCAGGAACCGTCATAAGTGTGACATCGCCTGGGTCGATAAAAGCAGCAGGGAGCATCGCATACGCTGTTTTTGATCCAATACAGTGATTGATCTCTTTTGCGGGGTCGAGGATGACACCAAATTCTCGTTTCATGAAGGCAGCAGCAGCCTCCTTATATGCGGTGATCCCATTGTCCGCATACCCACGATTCTCAGGTTGATCTATTTCGTGATGCATCACTGAACGCACGCTTTCAGGTGCCATCTCGTCATTTTCCCCAATACCAAAGTCAAGCATTGTGCGTTCTGGATGCTCAGCAAGCGCTTTTCGTTTGGCTCGCTTAATCATCTCGAACTTATAAATCGATGTGTCTTTCCCATACATGGCCCCACCGATACGCTGGGCAAATTGATTTTGGAACCACGGGTCTTGAGAGGTCGCTGAGTGTGTAACAGTAGACATGACAAGCAAGAGAGGGTGATTGTGGACAAGAAAAGGACTCAGGATAGCGTTTTTGGTGCAAAAATCCAACAAGATAGCCCACCGTAGAGATCATCTTGCAGATTTGGAATACCGGGAGTTTGTTTCGTCAAAAAGAGCATATCAATCGCTATGGATGAATTGTGAGCAAGTAAGATAGAGACTTCAGTATAGAAGGCTACTCAACATACAGGGATGCGAGTGCAGGTAGCTTGTTTGACTGACGAGTGATCGAAGTTGTCCTGATGCTTCATTAAGCAGGATTATGAAAGATGCAGATGCGAGCACATGCATCAACCTATTCCTTCAGGAGGGATTATTTGTCAGATAAATAACTAGAGTTATTCATTTTTTAGACCGGACTCGATCATATTCTGGATTGACGCACTTCTTTCCCCATCGTTTTAGCGTTGCCAACAAACCAGCGTCACTTTCTGGGTTCTGGCCTTTATCACCGGTCTCCTTGATCCATTGCCGTAGAATCTCACGATGGTGTTCCAGCTGCTCCTGAAATGCAGGGTCATTCACCAAGTTATTGATTTCATGCGGATCATTCTCGAGATCGTAGAGTTCCTCAGGCTGCTTTGATGGGCCAAAGAAAATGAGTTGTGTTTGATTCATTTCATTCGCAGCCATCATTTCACGGAAGCGAATTGATACGGGCCAAGGATCTTTGTAACTCGGCTGCATAAATGGACGATCAGTCAGATAGTTTCGCAAGTACTTGAATCGTGGCGTGACAATCGCACGAATTTTTTCAATGGTATAATCGCATCTATCCCGTGCAGCAACGACAAACTTTCTCGGTGTATAGCTTTTTGAAAGAAAGTCCTTGCCTTCCATAAAAGATGGAATTGGCAATCCAGCGGCAGCTAAACTTGCCGGTGCGATATCAATGCCACTCACAAGATCATCCCGCACCTGATCCGGTGCGACACCTGGTCCTGCAATAATGAGCGGCATGTGAATACCACCTTCGTACAGAAACTGTTTGTGGCGATGGAGTTTGTAGCCATGGTCACTGAAACAAACAATGAGTGTCGAGTCAGTGAGCCCATCTTTTTCTAACGCATCCAGAAGATCTCCAATCTCCTGATCTGTTTTGAGAATGCAATCGTAGTGATGAGCAATCTCTTCACGAACTTCTGGGATATCAGGGTAATACGGCGGCACTGGAACTTCAGACCGAGCCACAACAGGTTTTGCATTTCTGCCAAGTTTGCCACCACGAAGTTGGACCTGACCAAAAAAAGGTTGGTCACTCCTTCGATTTCGCCAAAGATTCTTCGAACTATTGGAACTATAAAATTCGTCCTTCGTCCATCTGAAATTGTAATCATCCTTTCCCGACTGATTGAATGTGAAGTATCCCGCTTGTTTCATCAGGACAGGCAACGGCTCAACTCCATCTGGAAGTCGGATGTCATCAAAATCAGCCCCCATACCCTTTCCACGAAAATCGGGTCTTCCACTACGATGGTTATGAATTCCAAAACTGGTTTGCATTGCGCCAACAATGACGGCAGAGCGAGTCGCGGAGCACACACCAGCAGGTGTATAAAAACGATTGAAGCGAATGCCACGTGCTGCAAGTCGGTCTATGTTTGGGGTGTCAATAAGCGTCTCACCATAACAACTAAACCATCCGCTGACATCCTCCAAATAAATCCAAAGAATGTTTGGTCGATCAGCAGCATATACCTGACTACTTATGAGACTGACAAAGATGGCAAGAAAATACTTCATGGTAGATGAAATCCTCGTCCAATATGTTTTTATGATGAAGGTCAATATTGAAGCATGCTAGAGACTAGTTACATGTTACCAAGTGTGTTCTTGGTATTTGAGAAAAGCAAGTGTCTATCATCTCGGTAACGGGATGGATTGCAGAGCACGAGAATGTGTTGCTTTGGTCATGCTATTAGCATGCACAGGAGAGTCCTGATGAAGTATCAGAAGGACTACTGCTGGTGGATGTGAGATTTAAAAATTATTGTAACGCAGGAGAAAGAGGAGCAGTTGTATGAATCTTGTACACAATGCCAGGTCTTTCACTTGCATGACTGCATTATTTTGAGTACTACGTTCAGGTTGTTTGAGTATTCAATGAATGATTTTGGGACACACCCACAGATGACCGAGAAAAAAATAGATGAGCCAGTAAAACCGATTCTGGTTGCAACATTTTATAAGTTTGTCACCCTGAATAATCCTGAGTTCCTGCAACATCGTATTGAGACGTGCTGTCGTGGCCACAATGTCCGTGGCATCATCTTGCTTGCACCGGAGGGTATTAATGCAACGATTGCAGGTAGTGATGCCGGAGTGAGAGCAGTTTTAGAATATCTTTGTGAAGACACTCAGTTCTCTGATCTTCAGTGGAAAGAGTCTTGTGCAGTCGAACAGCCATTTGGAAGATTGCGAGTCAGACTCAAAAAAGAGATTATCACCATGGGTATTCCGAACATTGATCCAACCCAATTAGTTGGTACCTATGTGAAACCTTCGGAATGGAACACGTTGATTCGTGATCCGGACGTGATAGTGATTGATACCCGGAACGATTATGAGGTGGAAATTGGCACATTCAAAGGAGCAATTAATCCAGATCTCCAATCGTTTGGACAATTGCCAGAATGGGTTGAAAAAAAATAGACGCCGGTGCACGGCCGCGAGTTGCCATGTTCTGCACAGGTGGGATTCGTTGTGAGAAATCAACCGCATATCTCAAGCAAGCGGGTATTCAGGAGGTGTACCACCTTGAGGGAGGGATACTCAAATACCTTGAGGAGATTCCAGAAGAGGACAGTCTTTGGGAAGGCCAGTGTTTTGTTTTTGACAAGCGTGTTTCGGTTGGACATGGCCTCAAGGTTGGTGAGTATCAGTTGTGTCGAGCCTGTCGGTTTCCGCTATCACGTAGTGACAAGCAGTCTTCAAAATATAAAGAAGGGATTAGTTGTCCACGGTGTCATGACAAGACCTCGCACGAACAAAAGGCACGGTTTGCAGAGCGACAGAAGCAGCACCAATTAGCCTGTGCCCGGGGTGAGCGTCATATTATGCGATAGGTTATTTTGAGTGCGTGAGGGTGTGGTGTTCGTTTCCTTTAGTTTTCTTGTAAAGATAAATCTGGTAGAGGCATGTCATCATCAAAATCATCGTTGTGTTTAAAATTTTGATGTAATTGACTATCGAGAGAAACCTTAGATTTCCTCAGAATCATGTTCAGAATCGCAACCACCTCAGGAATGTCAATTGGCACGAATACTATTTTCCGAGAATCGTCACAGCGAACGTGAGAGACGATATTCGTCTGTTTCTTGGTCAAGATTATAAGTGCAGGCATATCTTCTAACCCGCTTTGCTCAGATAGAGAATTGAAAGCATCAATACTATCGGAACCAAGTTCTATTGCACTAAAGACGAGACAATCGAGGTTAGCATCAAGTGACAAAGCGGATGAAATGGCTCGGTTGGGATTTGCAGTCACCAGAACACGAACCCCGAGGCTCTCAAAAAATTTCTTAAGAGCGTTCTGAGATCGCAGTGACTTTTCAACCAGCATAAGCGTTAGCAAGATTATGGTCCCCCTTGAGGAAACACATTTTCTCAAAAAAGTCTTGATGTAAATCCAATTGTCGTGGGTGAGGCGTGTCGATGCGTTTACTATGGGAGGAAGGTAGGGCGATTGTTAGTTCGATGTCTTCACTTTACGCCGCTTCAGATTTTTTGGTTGTGTTGATTGTATTTTCTTGAAATCAACTATTTCCGGGCGAGTGTACTGAGTGAGAAAATCATCACAGCGTGCCCGCATTTGCTGAAGGGTTTCTTTGTAATCCGAGTTATGTGCGAAGTTTTCTATCTCATCGGGATCTTTTTCTCGATCATGAAGAAATTCATAGGCAGGGGTCTGGCCAAAATACTTCGCATACGTGTATCGCTCATTTCGAACACCATGCCACTTTGGTATTGAAGGGTTATTCATAAGGTGTTCATGAAAGTGATCGGTGCGCCAATCAGAAGGTTGGTCGCCTTGGAGGAAGGGAAGCACGCTCCGCCCTTGATATTTTTCAGGAACACTCAGGCCAGCAAGTTCGAGCATAGTGGCTGGTAAATCAATATTGAGCACCGGTGCTTTTTCGATGTGTCCCCGATGACGGCGTGGATTGCGAGGGTCATAGATAATCAGAGGCACACGCAGTGATTGATCGAAATGCGTCCACTTGCCTGCAAATCCACGGTCACCCATGTAGTAGCCGTTATCCGCTGAGTAAATAACCACCGTGTTCTCATCCAGTTGATTGTCCTTAAGACTTTTGAGAACTCTATCGACGACACGATCCATCCCTGTGAGCATTCGCAGGTATGCTCGCATATTAACAGTGTATTTTTCCGGAGTATCCCAACGCCAAAACCATCGATCACGATTCATCGATTGCTGTAAAAACGGCGGGAGTGACTCAAAGTATTTCGGATCGCCAAGCCGGGGAGACGCTGGAACAATATCTTCATACAGTCCATCAACAGAATGAGGCCAAGGATAATGTCCAATTCCAGGTCGTTTATCGCCATCTTCTGCATGAGAGATATTAAAGCTCATGTAGAGACAAAATGGTTGATCAGAAGACTGTGACTCAAGAAATGTAACTGATTGATCACCAATGAGTTCAGCCGTATGCCGCAGGCTACCATCGCTCTGTTCTTTGAAATATGGCCTCCGATGGATGGTTGCATGGTCATCAAACATTCTGTTGAGTGCTTCGTCCGTTCCTTCCTGAAATCGGACATGCTGTTTTCCAAAAAAGCCGGTTCGATAGCCAGACTGTCGCAGCAGTACGGGAAAAGCTGTATCCACGTCTAAAGAGATGACCGGAGTTGCTGGAAATGCGCCGCCTGTGTAGCCATGGCCAGTTTCCGTGAGGCCTGTAAAAATACTTGCCCTGCTTGCCATACAGATGGAGGTTGAAACAAACATGTTTTCAAAACGGACCCCCTGCTCTGCCAGTCGATCAATGGTGGGAGTCTTAAGTACCGGATGTCCAGCACAGCCAAGAGAATCATGACGCTGATCATCGACAAGGATGAAAAGAATATTTGGTGGTGAAGATGCAAGTAGCTGAATGTGATTCAATACCAAACAAACGAATGTCACGTAGGATAGTAATCTCATAGTTCTCCACAAGGTGTTTGAAGGAACGGTGTTTGCTAGGCTGCATGCTTAAGAGGATCGTTCTGCAGCCTCAATAAAATCCTTGATGGTATCTGGATCAGATTTTGCGTTTACCTTATCGTCTCGATGTACGATCTTGCCATTCCGATCAATGACAAACGTCCATCGCTTTGATGTTGCTGATCGCACAAGATCTACATCAACGCCATCAACAGTCTTGGTCACTGTTTTTTCTCCAAGTGTGACAGGAACTCCAAAAAGCTCCGCAATTTTCCCATCTGTATCAGCAAGCAACGTAAAATTGAGATTATGTGCTTTTTTGAAAATCTTATGATTGCCAACGGTGTCGCCACTTACGCCTATGACTTCAGCGTTGAGATCAGTAAATGCATCAAAGTGGTCACGATAGCCACAAGCCTGAGCAGTGCATCCACCAGTCATGTCAGCAGGATAGAAGTAGATAACAACTATTTTTTTACCAATATGGTCCTTTGAATCCCATCGTTTTCCCTGATCGTCGAGAGCTTCAAAATGAGGTACAGAGCTATTGATCTCGATTGCAGAAGCTACTGCAATGAGGCTCATGAAACACAAAAATGCTAAAAATGTATGAGTATTTGTCATGGGTATTCCTCCAACGTAGTGGTGACTTAGCTCCCTTTATTTGCGGCCTGAATCTGCTCCATCACCTTTTTCAGATTAAACGCACCCGGAGTTTGGCTCGGTGGATAGTCAATCAGTGTTTTCAGGAACTGACCAACATACTGCTGCATTGGAACCAATACAAACACCCGGTCAATAAACCAGTCATCATAGGTGTTACTGTTGTGTTGTGCCTTTTCAAATGGGTCGCGGCGCAGGTGAAACAGTAAAGGAATACGTAATTCAGTAAAAGGTTCTCGCCAGACACCAAATCCCTGGCCTCTGTTTTCTTGAAAGACTCCTTTCCAAGGACCAAGCCTTAAGGCAACAACCTGACCATCATCATTCACATACATGAATTCTCTTCGAGGGGACTCATGTGCGTTGCCTGTGAGATAGTCCAACTGATTGTAGCCATCGATATAGTTTCGGTACGTGCGGCCAATCAAGGACACGCCACTTCTTAATTTTTCCTTGATATCTGGAGCACCGGCAGCTGCAGCAAACGTCGGAAGCCAGTCCTCATGCGCAACAATACCGTTGAGCATCTTTCCTGCAGGAAAGTGTTTTGGCCAACGAACAAATGCTGGGACACGATAGGCCCCTTCCCAATTGCTATTTTTTTCACTGCGAAAAGGCGTGTTGGCCCCATCAGGCCAGGTGTTGAAGTGCGGGCCATTGTCAGTTGAGTACAACACAATGGTGTTCTCTGCAATTCCCAAGGAGTCAAGAAGATCAAGCAGTTCGCCCACATGCATATCATGCTCAACCATTCCATCTTGATACGTGTCACCAGTTGGACCAGAAAGTCCGTCATGCTCTTTCTTTAGATGTGTTCGAAAGTGCATGCGGGTCGCATTCCACCAGCAGAAGAATGGTGTGTCCTCTGCAGCCTGTCGCTTCAGAAATTGTTTTGCTGCAGCGACCGTTTCGTCATCAATGGTTTCCATTCGTTTTTTTGTAAGCGGTCCAGTGTTTTCGATTGTTTGTGTGCCGTCTGGATTCGCACGGCACTTCAAGACACCACGTGGGCCATATTGCTCCTGAAAGGTTTTTCCATTTGGAAGCACAAGGTCATTTGGATAGTCACGGTTTTCAGGTTCTTCTTCCGCATTGAGGTGATAAAGATTTCCAAAGAATTCATCGAACCCATGGTTTGTTGGCAGATGTTCATCACGATCACCAAAGTGATTTTTTCCAAACTGGCCAGTTGCATAGCCTTGTTCCTTAAGGATGGCAGCGATCGTGACATCACTGGCTTGCCAGCCTTCCTTGGCTCCTGGAAGTCCAACTTTTGTCATGCCTGTCCTGAGCGGAACGGCCCCCCCTATGAAAGCAGCCCGACCAGCGGTACAGCTTTGTTGTCCATAGTAGTCTGTAAATGACAATCCTTCTTGAGCGATACGGTCGATATTGGGAGTGTGATATCCCATCATGCCCCGACTGTTCTGACTAATATTCCAAATACCAATATCATCACCCCAAATGACAAGGATGTTTGGCTGATCTGCTCCTTGAGTGATTGGTGGTGAATACAAAAAGCAAGAAAGCGCAACTGGAATGAAGTAGTACGTTAGTAGTCTGTTCGTCATCATCACGACAGCTCCAAAAGAAAGTACGAATCAAATTCCTATGCTATTTGATATCTAAAGAAAGCCAATGATTGGTGTTATTGGCTAGGGAAAACGGTATCAAAAGAGGAATACGTGATAGAATTTTGACGCGTACAACAAGAGTGTGTGAGTGGGTTTGGCAGTGCGGAGCATCGCAGGGTCAGAAGCGTAAATGGCCTGATGTATTTTTTCTCCTTCACAGGTAGCCCCACTTCATGCATGATTACCAGTCATTTGTTCATCAGGATTAGTTGATTTATTTTTTGAGGTGTAGAGGAGTGTTTTGCTCGTCTTGTGGTGCAGAAATATCAGACACAGACAGACTATGCTCTGCATGTGGTGAGGCCATTGCTCAAAGTCATGCTTTGAGCGACATGCCAGATGAAAAACCAGCCCGTGGTTGTTTCTTCTGGGGATGTCTAAGCCTCATTGTTCTTTCATTGGTTATTTGCATTGGCGTGCCAGTGGCAGGTTTTTTTTGGATGCGAAGCACGGTCCTTCGCTATACCGCTGACAAGCCTGCAGTGATCAAAGTCGTTGAGATTCCACAAGAAGAAGTAAAACAACTCAATGAACGGATCAGTAGTTTTCTCAAAGGAGCAGTCAATGATCTGGTGCTGTCAGAAAAAGACATTAACGCATTGATTGAGCAGGATGAGGAACTTCGTGGTCAAGTTTATATTCGTATTAAAGATGGAAAAATCGGTGGTGAGGTCAGTATTCCTGCGGATATTGTACCCGGAGGAAGTGGACGATTTTTTAACGCATCAGCGCTATTCAATGTTTCCATGAAAGATGGTTTTCTGTGGGTCACGCTATCAGACGCATCAGTCAACGGAGAGTCGATACCAGCAATATTTCTGAAGGCGATATCGGGAGAAAACCTCATGGAAGAATTCTATAAGGATAAAAATACTGCAGACATTCTCCAAAAAGTTGAATCAGTTCGTATTGAAGAAGACAACATCATCTTGAAGATTCGGGCTGATACAAATATGCCAGCATCAACAGACGTTACACGACGTGAACAAGAAATAGACTTGAGAAAGAGAAAGATTAGCGTTATCAATGCCCCTAAGTGTTAGAGATATTCTTGCGATCTTTTTTGAGATATGGATTAACCGCTGTATAAGTACATGGATAAAGTGTTTTTTCTAACTATGTACAGGAGTCTGTTTCGGAAAGGTAAGGTTGTTCGACAGATTGCTTTTGCGATAGCACTCTTATCATGGAATTTACATTACGATAGAAACCACTACTGTTATGCGGAGGACGATATTGATCGCTCCTCCCCAAGGTCCACTCGAAACGAGATACGTCGTCCTAATATTCCAATGCAAACCTTTGGCGGGCTTCAATTGTGGACTGATTATGCCTACCAAAATGGTTATCGAATCCAGTGTAACGCCCTTACAAAACATTGGCGGCTTCTGGATGCCAGAGATGTTCGACATGCATGGGGTACTCGTCAGCAATGCGAAACGGCCCTCAAAAACATATTCGATGGCTCTGCACCAAAGGCTTCGCCTGATCATTGTGTAGTACTCATCCACGGGCTCATGCGAACTCGAAACTCCATGCAGCCACTCGAAGAAGTATTGGCAAACCTTTGTGGCTCAGAAATTATTCTGTTTTCATATGCGAGTTCACGAGACAGCATTGGGCAGCACGCCGAGGCTTTGCGAGAGTTTCTTGAAAGTCTACCGCCGAAACAGACCATCTCATTTGTTGGTCATAGTATGGGTAATATCGTCGTTCGCCATCTCATTGCAGATCTGATGAAAGATGAAAAAGGGAAGGCACTGTTATCACGATTTAAAAAGATGGTGATGCTTGGTCCACCCAATCAAGGTGCAGCAATAGCCAGACGATTTGCATCACTTGGGCTACTTGAAGTAGTCGCTGGACGCGGTGCAATGGAATTGGGCCCAGAGTGGGGTACTCTCATGCAAAATCTTGCGGTTCCCCCGTTTCCATTCATGATTATCGCTGGAGAGCTTGGGGAGAAGTCAATTCAAAATCCTCTGCTGAAAAATGAAAGTGATTTTGTGGTGGAGGTTGACGAGGCAAAACTTGATGGGAGTGACGTCTTTAAAACAGTGCCAGTGCTTCATAGTTTTCTTATGCAGGATGCAGCAGTACAAAAAATGGTTGCTGAATACGTATGTGAACCAGAAAATAAAAAATAAGTTTCACGTGTCGAAGAGCTATTCGGTGGCAGTGTTTTGGCTGGTGTGGTCCAAGTAGGTAATGGGTCACTTATGCATACGAACATCAACAAGGGAAGATTTACCATGATGGTTCGAGCTACTGCCAGTAGCATGCGATGCATTCTGTTGTTCGTTTTCCTGCTGCCAGGGACCGCGTTGGGTGAATCGTGGAAACGGCATACGATCGATTCCAGTAACCGGGCCGAAGGAAAAAGGGGTGCTGACGGGGTTCGGTTGGCTGATGTCAACGGAGACGGGCATCTGGACATCGCGACTGGTTGGGAAGAAGGTGGTGCAGTGGTGGTGTATCTGAATCCCGGACCGAGCAAGGCTCGCGAGGAGTGGCCTTGCGTGACCGTTGGTTCAGTTCGAGGAGTGGAAGATGCAGTTTTCGCGGACCTGGACGGGGATGGTGCGATAGACGTGGTGTCTTGTGCTGAGGGCAAAATCAATTGTGTATTCGTGCATTGGGCGCCACTATCGAAGGCAGATTACCGTATTGGTTCGAAGTGGAAGACGGCTTCCTTTCCAATGACTGCCGAACGGCGGTGGATGTTCGCCCTGCCAATGGACGTTAATGCAGATGGCCGGTTGGACCTGGTGATCGGATCAAAAAATAAAGATGCCATCGTGGGGTGGCTGGAGAATCCAAAGGATTCTCGGGACACGTCTTCCTGGAAACTGCACCCACTTGCGCCAGCCAGTTGGATCATGTCGCTGCAGGCATCTGACATCGACAGCGATGGTGATGAGGACATTGTGTATTCTGACCGCTTCGGATCGGCACCAGGGATCTATTGGCTGGAGAATTCGGAAGACCAAAAAACACGATGGCAACGGCGTTTGATTGGTGCTCTGGGGCATCAGGTGATGTTCCTCTCGGTAGGGAATCTGACGCCAGGGGTGCTCGACAAGCAACGTGCAACGGAAGTGGTCTGCCCAACCCTAGACGGTGAGCTGCTTCACTACGTACCGGATGGGTCAGGGAAGTGGGATGAGTCGATCATTCCGCTCCCCTTTGGCTTGAAAGCCGGTAAGGGTGTTGCTATTGCCGATGTCAATTTGGACGGGCGACCTGATCTGGTGACGACTTCCGAAGCACAGCGTGAGGCAGATGACATGGTTTCCGTGGCCTGGAAAGAAAACTCAGAAAAAGGCTGGATCGATCATGCCATCAGTGACTTACGGGGTCGCAAATTCGATCGAGTGGAAATGCTTGATTTAGACGGCGACGGCGATTTCGATCTAATTTCATGTGAAGAGGTGCACGATCTTGGTGTATTCTGGTATGAGAACCCAACACGCTAGTTAAGAAAAGATTGATCGAATTGTTTTGCGGCGCGGGTCGTTATGCCGAAGCGTCCCTTCGGCAAAACGCCGCACGTGCATGAGTACGAAAACACGACTGATTTTCAGTGAGGTCCGTCATGTTTCAGCGATGGCTGCTCTTGATTTTGGTGACCGTTCTGTTGAATCCCTTGGTGGTTGAGTCTGCGGAAGAACGGTCGCCTGTGGCTGTATCAGAAATGCGTCATTCGGGGATGGAATGCGCGGCGGTGGATCATTGGTTCCGGGATCAGGTGTGGGTCAAGGTGGGTGAACGCCAGTGCCTGAAATGTCACCATATTCAAGGGGACGCTTCGGATAGTCAATTTTTATTATGTGATCCTACGCGACTACAGGTTGCAGCGCGCAATAAGGCCCTGAATCAGAACCGGTTAGCATTTGTCAAAATGGCAGCGGCTCAGGAAGGTGATGAATCAAGATTGTTGCTCAAGGTACAGGGCCTGCTCGATCATGGTGGCGATGCTGTCTTGAGCAAAGACTCGACCGAGTTTCGTATCCTTCAGGAGTTCGTGCAAAGGCAAAGGAGTGCACTACCTTTGTCATCACCGATTGGCAACGAATCAGAGTATACCCCACCTCCATATTTCGATGGCGTGAGCATGCTCACGCCACGTCGCTTATTGCGACGCGTCACACTGTCGTTAGCTGGCAGATTGCCAACACCTGAAGAGGATGCTGCTGTCGGCAAGCAGGGAATGGAAGCACTGGATACGATTTTGGACGAGGTGATGCAGGAGGATGCCTTCTATAAACGGTTAACCGAGGGGTTCAATGACATCTTTCTCACGTTGGGATATGACGGCGTTCCCGAGCGAGTACTGGGTTACCGCAACTTTGGCGAGACTCGGCACTGGACACAGAAGTATGACTTGAGCCACATCGCTGACGAAAAAGAGCGGCGGCAGGCCCTCTACAAACTGACCGGTGACTACCGGGCATCTATGTTACGTGAACCGTTGGAGTTGATTGAGTACATCGTGCGTCACGAGCGGCCGTTTACTGAGATCGTGACAGCGGATTACATCATGGTTTCGCCGTACACCGCCCG
>JBDOMS010000475.1:0-3812 GCA_039831735.1 Pirellulales bacterium | reverse complement strand
GCCTCAGTAAGACCATTGCCGTCGGTGAACGAGACAGCCATCTTGGTGGAAGTCTCTGGCAAGGCATGGATGAGGACTTAGCTGCTGCGATGTCACGAGTCGTTGGTGTAGGTGAGCATGTCTTCAACAGCGGCGGAGAAGCACACTTTGAAGACTTCTTTTCCAACCACACCGGTGGTGTCAATTTTGTCTTTGCGGATGGGCATGTGGCCTTTCTCTCAAACGGCATGTCAGACAGTCTGTTTCAGGCACTCTGCACTCGTGCAGGGAGTGAAACGGTGAATGGAGACTACTAAAGCCTGAGTTTGGCAGGACGAAGAACGTGAGTCCCGTGTCCTGTAAGGCGTGAAATGTAAGAAGTTAGGACACACAAATACAAAGGGGGAGGCCTCGTGCCTCCCCCTTTTTTATTGACACTACAACAAACCATTTTCTATTGCACACCGACCTGTCGGATTCTTCTTTTGAGCATGGCATCGAGTGCTTTTCGCATGTCCTTGCACACACTCGCTTTCGATACATCATCAATTTGATTACAGGCTTCAACAAATATTGTTGGACCATGATCAATGCCCGCAAGGCAGCCATAGTCATAGAGTTCTTCTGCAAGTATTTGCCTAGAAGGCCATTTCACCCAACGGGTATATCGATGTGTTGGACTTCGTATCGAATATCCCATGACCTGGGGATCTTCTTTTTTCCATGGCCTTGCGTACTGGCTCATTGCATGCGACCGACCATCTGTATTCGGATCATCGAGAATGGGTTTAAGCGTCTGGCCATCGAGCAATGGTGGCACTGTTAGGCTTGCAAGCCTGGCTACCGTTGGATAGAGATCAACATATTCAACTAAAGCGGATGTTGGCACGCCGGGAGCTGGCATATTTGGAATCCGAATGAGGAGCGGCACACGTGTGTCCCGCTCAAAGTTTGTTTGTTTACACCAGTGATCTGCTTCACCAAGCGAGTACCCATGATCCCCCCACAGAACAACAATGGTGTTCTCAGCAAGACCACAGACAGAAAGCGAGTGTAAAAGACGGCCAACTAATGAATCAATGTAACTTACACATGCATAATACCCATGCCGGAGTTTTTTGATGTGCTCAGAATGTAACTGCTGGTTAGATGGAATATCTGAGTACCCGCCGAGTTCATCATGGTCAGGATACGCATATTCAGGCACGTCAGTTGTTCGCTGACGGTGTTGATCTGTCGCAAAGGAGCGTCGATCATAGAGATCCCAGTATTGCTTTGGTGCACAAAATGGAAGGTGTGGCTTCAAAAAACCAACTGCAAGGAAAAAAGGTTTCTGTTCTTTGCTCAGCACATGAAGTGTTTCAATCGCGCGAGCAACGATCTTTCCATCACTGTACTCGTCATCAGGAACAGCAACTGCTTCTGTGGCAACACCTTTTTTCCCTTTTTTATCATTCTCTTGAAGAGCATACTTCTTCCATGTTGTTTCCTGGATGACTGGAGGCACGGACCATGACTCCGGGTCTTCCTCGCTCTGCCTGCCACTGAACGTCTTGCCAATGCTCTGTGTATGATAGCCTGCGTTCCTAAACAACTGCGGGAGTGTGATAAGGCTTGGACACGTGTCGCGAAAACGGTGGCGATTGTGCCAGACCCGAGTGTTATCAGGAAGTCGACCAGTAAAAACTGATGTCCGTGATGGGCCACAGACTGCCTGATTACAGTACGCTGCAAGGAACAGACGAGATGATTGAGCAAATCGATCAATGGCAGGTGTTTTGGCAAGTGTGTCCCCATAACAACCAAGGGAGGGTCGCAAATCATCAACCGAGAGAAAAAGAACGTTTGGAGGCTTCTCACCTGAGGCCGTTGCCATGATTACAAAACAAAGTAATCCTGACAGAACAAGGCAGACCGGTGACAGATGGCTTAGAAATATTTTTACAAAGAGCTTCACAAATGCACGCAAATACTTTCCATGATGGCCTCAATTACTGCTCTGGAACTGCTGCCTTGTTCTTTTTCTTCTTTGATTTTGGCTGAGCAGATCCCGGATCATAATCTGGGTTTGGAAGCATCCTTTCAGCATCGACGTCCTTGCGCCATGCACTCAATGCAGACAAAAGTTCTGACATAATGACAGGTTGCGTTGATGCAAGATTATGCTGTTCTCCAATATCGGTTTCGAGGTCATAGAGTTCTTTGGATTCTGGATCGAATGAGTCAATCAGTTTCCAACGTCCTCTGCGAATGACACTTCCTGGTGTGCTGAAAGGGTGCTTGTTGTAATGAGGAAAGTGCCAATACAGCGCATCTCTTTCTAAGTGTCCCTCTTTCAGAACAACACTGAGATCACAACCGTCGATATGTTGTGAAGCATGCAGCGGACAATCTGCAGCGGTAAGACATGTTGGATATAAGTCAGAACTTGTGACAGGAACACGACAGACACTACCAGGAGACGTAACATCTGGCCAACGCATAATAAGAGGAACACGAATACCTCCTTCATACAGTGACCCTTTATTTGCTCTCAGTGGAGCGTTGCTTGTTGCATGTGCAAAGCCACCATTATCACTCGTGACGATAACAAGTGTCTGATCTGTTAGGCCTTGCTTATCCAATACGTCCAAGACACGACCAAGGCTTTCATCAACACTCTCCACCATCGCCGCATACTCAGGAGTCCCCTGACGATCTTTTTCAGGTATCACATCATAACGCTGCTTCATGTCAGGCTTTGCCTGTAGCGGCGTGTGAACTGCATAATGTGAAAAATAAAGGAAGAAAGGCTTTTCATGTGGCTCCATCAGAAAATTCACAGCCTCATCAGTGAGGCGATCAGTGAGATACTCACCTTTCTTTCCGTTCGGCAATACCATCCACTTTGCTCGCTGGTCGGTTGTTGGAATCGACCAGTTGCCCTCATAGGGGAAAAAGTAGCTTCCTGGAGCCCCGTGTGCATTCCCACCAATGTTTCTGTCAAAGCCGTGATGCTCTGGTAAAGAAAATGGCTCACTTCCAAGATGCCATTTACCGATGTGCACAGTTTCATAGTTTGAAGATCTCAATGCCTCCGGCAATGCACATTCCTCTAATGGCAGGCCTCGTAGAAATCTTCCCTCTCGTAAGCGTGCCATGGGATTCCAACGGCCTGAAGGCAACCAATTCGTGAGAAGCAAACGAGCCGGGTACTTTCCTGTGAGAATCGCTGCCCGTGTTGGAGAACACACCGGACAAGCAGCATAGGCATCCGTAAAACGAACACCTTCAGAGGCGAGGCGATCCATATGTGGCGTGTAATAGTACGAACTGCCATAACAACCAACATCTCTCCACCCAAGATCATCCACCAGAAAAAGAATGATGTTCAGTGGCTGTTTTGTAGCCTCAACTCGTGTTGATCCAAACAATACCGCAATCAACAAGCAGACAACAAGAACTCTCATGAATCTACTCCACTGGCAGGTGACGCACTTGCTTGTTTCCCCTGCTTCTTCTTTCGACCCATTTTTTTTGCATTCACTCGCGGCAAAAACTGCATCATGTCTGATTTAATTGAATGATGATCTGGACTGTTTGAAAGATTCTTCCATTCATGAGGATCTTCGCGGAGATCGTAGAGTTCTTCCCCACCATCGGCATAACGAATGTACCGATATCGGTCACTTCGTAGTGCATGATTTCCCTGACCATGCGTAGTCAAAGCTGGCCGGCTTCGATGGGCATGAGGATTCTTGAGCAAAGGAACCAAACTGATGCCATCAATATTTTTTGGCTGTGGCATACCGCAAAGCTCCGTGAGTGTAGGAAAAAGATCGATCAGGCCAACC
>JBDOMS010000135.1:0-3819 GCA_039831735.1 Pirellulales bacterium | reverse complement strand
GCGTTACGAATGGCTTGTGAAAAATGCTGCACGACATCCTGATAGTCAGGCTCTGGGGATACGAGTTCAATCCTGGCGAGTATTCGCTCTGCTTGTGCAACAACAAGTGGAGATGTTTTTGGTTGATCGCGAACAGCTTCTACCTTCGCTTTGGCTTTTTCTGTCTGTTCCAGCGCCATCAAGACACTGGCATGCTTGAGACGGGTCCAGATGTCATTCGGATCAATTGCCTCAGCCTGCGTTGCCAGCGTCAGGGCGTCATTCCATTTCCCTTGTTCACACCGAAGAGCCAGAAGAAGCCGCAATGCTCTCAAGTGCGTGCGATCGATTTCAATAGCGTATTGAAGATCAGCCGTGGCAAATGCAGAGTTTGACGAAAGTTCACCTTCTGCTCGTAGGACAAATGACTCTGGATCGAGAGGTTCCAGAATAACTGCCTGAGCCAACTGTGTTTCAGGATCAATACTGAAAATAACCCCTCGCTCAGGATAGACCTCTCCAATTGACCTCCCTACTTCATCAAGCACGGAGACTGTTCGAATTTCACTGATTTCCAATGATTCAGCCAGTTGATCAGTCTCGGTCTGTTCAGCAAGTTTGATGAGGATGGACCCTACGGACTCCCCGTCAAGGACGACCTCAATTCCTTCAAAAGGTTCGATACTCCATGACAGGCCTGTGGATCCATCATCACGGGCGAATGGTTCACCTTTGCCCCATGAAGCCTCCAATTCTTCACGAGTGCTTTTCCCAGGGTAGATGCCACGAAAACTTGCTGGATCGATTGCAAGTGTCGGCGTCTGATCAGGTGGTTCAGCGACTGGCCGAGCGAGTGGAGTCGTGCTTGATGGTGGAATTGTTCTTGGAGCATTATCAGAAGCGAGACTGGCTTCAGCGACAGTGTCTTCTTCTGGTGATGTTGTTTTCTCGTCGGATGCTGCGATTGAAGGCTCTTCAGAAGACTCTTCTAACATGTCTTGAGAATTTGCAGTCGGTTCAGAAGGCGTGACCGGGCCCCGTTCTGCAACAGTTGATGTATCAGGAGTGACTTCAATTGACTTCTCGTCTGAGGGCGTTGTCACCTCAGCCAGGCTCTTTTCGGGATCTGCCGAGATTTCTGTTTTTGTGTTGGTCGGTGTTGGGCTTTGAACGATTTCAGATTCGGTTGTACCGTTATCTTCTGCAGTGGCTTCCTGCTGAGGAAATGACTGGGATGGAAGATACAACGGTTCTTCGATGTCAGCCTGTTGAGCCCATGAAGCAATCGGTGTGGATTCTTCAGATGGTGTGGTGGTCGGCTCATCAGCGGTCTTCACCTCTGACGTTTGACTGAGGCTGGCGTCAGCTTGGGCAACCTCGGTGAGCATAGCCTCTTCAGATTGCTGTTTTTCTTCCTGAGGAGATATTGATGCTTGTTGAGGAGTGACGCTTAATGATTCAGAGGATCCGGTCTCAGGGGATGTCTCATCCGAACTTACCGCTTGCTGAGATCCAGACGCGGCGGTTGTCTCCGAAGTATTTTTTGTTGAGGGAGAGGCTATTTCAATCGTTTCACTCTGTGGAGTCACAGTATCAATAGATCGATCTCCAACAGACTCTTCTTCCATATCGGGAGTCGTCAGGGAGCTATCAGATGCCGTTTGACTTGTTGAGGCTTCAGGAGTGTTCTCAGGTGAAGCGGTTCCAGATGAGAGGACACTGTCTTCAGGTCCAAGTTTTTCCTGCTTAGACACGGTTGGATGATCAACATCAACATCTGGCTTGGGTCCAGCGGATTCTCCGGGAACAAGATCTGCCCAACCGGCGGTAAGTAACGCGTGGGAATCAAGCGTTGATGTGTCCCGAGAGCGTACTAATGCTCGACCAGGCTTGCCCTCAGCAGATGCAGGAGGTGTATCGGGAATACTCAGGTCTGTTGAGTGATCAGAAACCTCGAGTGGTGACGCTTGAGGATCCGTGACCAATGTGGCTGGAGCTTGCGGCGCGACGGGGGCGTCTCCAGACACCTCAGGTTTGGTGACTGGTCGAGACTGTTTCGAACTGTTCTGTCCATACGACTGAAGCCAACTCGGCTGTCGCATAAGCTGAGAAGACTTAAGAACTGGGCGTTTTTCTTTCTGCGAATTTGAGCGAGAGCATCCAGATGAGCTCATTCCGATTACAATTGCCTGCAGAACGATCCCAATGACTACCAACCTTGAGTACTGCTGCATGGCCACGACAACTTCTCCTTCCGTCGACGAACAAGGGGCAGTCACTGAGGGTCTACCCCGATATGGCAAGGACACTAGGCTTCCTTGCCTGACTGATCCAGACCAAATTCATTCGAGATATATGGCTTCGCGTTCTTACCCAAACCTCCAAAAGACCCAAGGTAATCTTTTTTAAGACGATCCTCATGCAGAAAACATCAAAACATCATGTGGTTATTTTGGGTGGAGGCCTCGCCGGACTTTCTTCTGCAGAGGACCTGCTACGGCACGCTGGTGATCAAGTCACAGTGACGGTCATCGACGCTGGTGAGCAACCAGGAGGAGTGATTCGTACAAAGAGTCATGATGGTTGGGTTATCGAAGGTTCAGCAGACAGTTTTCTTGCGGCGCGCCCCGAAGGAATAGAGTTAGTCAAAAGACTTGGGTTGGAAGATGATATCATTAGTGTTGCAAAGCCCGTACGACGAGCCCTGATCCTTCATAAAGGCCAACTCATTCCGATTCCAGCTGGTTTTCGTCTGCTAGCCCCAGGTCACATTCAAAGCATTCTGTGCACACCAATCCTTTCCTTTGCTGGGAAGCTGAGAGTTTTATGTGAACCATGGATGTCAAAAAGCAAGGCTGATGACGAATCACTTCAACACTTCGCAACCCGCAGGCTAGGTCGGGAAGCATTTGAAAAACTTGTTCAACCGCTTGTTGCCGGGATCTGGACAGCGGATCCAGCACGTTTGAGTATGGCAGCTGCCTGTCCTGATTTTCTTGCGATGGAGCAGGAGTACGGCAGTTTGTTTATTGGTGAACGTGCTCGCTTGAAACAATCCCAGCATGGTCAGGCTGCCAGTGGTGCTCGCTATGGTCAGTTCGTCAGTTTGGCCAAAGGCATGGAGACACTCCCTCTACGACTCGCTGAGTATGTACAAGCATCTGGAGGAGACTTGCTTCAGGAAAAAATTACAAGCCTTCAGTCGATACGCAACAAATGGCAGGTTGTGTTGAACCACCGTCGGCCGATTGAAGCAGATTCAGTGATCATGGCATTGCCTGCACCAAAGGCTGCAGAGGTATTGAGAAGCGCAAACCCTGAAGTCGCCTCATGCCTTGAGAAAATAGAATACGCAGGTTCAGCAGTTGTATCACTGGGCTATGAAAAAGAATGTATTGCTCACCCTCTGAATGCAGCAGGGCTTGTCATACCGCGATCTGAAGGCCGCAGTATTCTTGCGATCAGTTTTTTGAGTTCAAAGTTTTCAGGTCGCGCACCGGCGGGCCATGCACTGATCCGGGTGTTCGTGGGAGGAGCACTTGACCCTGAAGCATCCACGCTTGACGACGGCATGCTTCTTGAGCGTGTTCAACGGGAAGCAGCAGCTATTCTTGGTATTCAGGGAACACCAAAGCTGTCGCAGATTGATCGTTGGCATGCGTCCATGCCACAGTATCATGTTGGTCACGTCAGCCGAGTGAAGTCTCTCTTTTCCAAGGTTCAGGCAATTCCTGGTTTTGCCTTGGCTGGGGCAGCCTATAGCGGTGTGGGGATTCCGCAGGTGATCGCATCAGGACAGCAAGCTGCACGAGATGTACTCAAAGCAAAGAACTGAGAAAT
>JBDOMS010000673.1:0-17265 GCA_039831735.1 Pirellulales bacterium | reverse complement strand
TAAAGGAAATCATTGAGCCCTCAATTGGTTCTCCTCAAATTGTGCCTGGCACAACTGCGGAACGCCGTGCTGCACGATCGACTCAGAGTCAAAGCGAAGGGGCCGATTCTTCATCTACGCAAAATAGAAATGATGCTGGCGGAGGAGTCTCCTAAGCCTTTGGCATGACTGACGGATATACTCTTCCATTCGCTCTGTAAACTGGCATCATAAATCCTCATATTTATTACAATCGGCATAGTCACCGTAAATATGTTACGGTTGAACCAAAACAAGATGCATGTCGATGATTCTCTCAGGTTCTTCGTGGCCGGAGAACTGACTCTCTACAAGGATATGACGTCTGCAGGACGTGCATTAGTTTGACTCATGTGGAAAAGCTTCTTTCTTGCTTCTGGCATATTCGCTTGTGTGCTCGGTATCGAGCTACTTGTGATCGACTCTGCAACAATTCTTCCTCTCAGTGGTCGAGGAAATACTTTAGTCTTGATGGCCCCTGACTGGGCTCCCTGGACCCTTATTTCAGCCGGTGCTGTAACAATCCTGCACTTTGCCACACTTCCGAAATCCTTGATTAAGGAATAGCCAATCATCGGTCTATAATGCTGGTAGGAAAAAAGTAAAGCCAGCCATGATTGAAACAACGTTTCATCCAATTCGAGATACCGTCCTTTATGACGGACAATGCCGCTTTTGCAGAAGTCAGATTGCACTTCTGAAAGTTTTTTCTGTAAGCCATCGTGTGGATTGCATTTCCTTTCGTACAACAAAAGCATCTGAACTTTTTCCTGAAATCTCTCACGAGCAACTTATGCAACAGATGTATGTCGTTGATCCACAAGGACACGCCCGAGGTGGCGCTGATGCGGTTCGTTACCTTTCTCGACGCATTCCCTTCCTTTGGCCACTCGCACTCCTTCTTCATATTCCTGGTTCACTTCCTCTCTGGAAAAGACTTTACGCCTTTGTTGCTCGTCATCGGTTCTCGATTGCTGGATCCTGTAGTGATGGTGAATGCCAACTACCATCACGTAAAACACCTGACACACAAGTCGACTAACGGTTTTTCACTTCTTTTCAGGCGTATTTTTTTTTATCTGAAAAAAAAGAAGATGCTGCCACGGCAGTCGATCATATTCACGAACTAACGTAAAACCATTAGCCTTCATTTCACGTTCTACTTGCGCCTTGGTCATCTTATGCAAGGGCTTGATAGGAACAGCCGGGTCTTCAGCACGAAATTCAGCCAACACCAGCTGTCCAGTTTCAGAAAGTGCCTCTCTTATTTTTGTAAGCATTTCGGCGGGATGTGAAAATTCATGATACACATCTACACATAGCACCAAATCAAGCGTGTGCTTTGGAAGTCGAGGATCAATCACTGTGCCAAGCACTGGCTTGATATTTGTAAAACCCATCACACTTGCACGACCAGAAAGCATTTTGAGCATGGGAGGCTGAATATCCACCGCATACACCGTGCCGGTCGGACCAACTTCTCGTGCAAGCTCAAGCGTATAGAAACCATTTCCACAACCCATGTCACACACAGCCTGCCCCTGCTGTATGTCCAGTGCTTCAAGCAGCTGTCGACAGTCTTCCTCTCGTTGACGGCTCTCACGCATGAGCCAAGGAGCACCTGAGTAATGCATTGTCTGGGCTATTTGCCGGCCCATATAAAAAGGCTTGGAAGCAGGGACCTTCTGGGAACGATCAATCTTGGAATCGATTGGTATCGGTTTGGTGGGTACTTGAGCAAAACATGGAACACACCATAGCGATACCACCACGCCATAATAAAGAATGAAGTTCTTCATAATGATGAGTATATGCTCTTTACGCTGCATCTGCTGAAGTATCGACCGAAGGATGACCTTTATTGTCATAGTAGCACACAATGGAAATGCCACTTCGACGGGCAAAGCTAATAAGTTCATCAACATCAACGAGAATGGTTTTTCCGGCTTCAACAGCCAAGACCGTTGCACCAGCCGCTCGGAGAGATTGGACCGTACCAACTCCAATAGTTGGCATATCAAAGCGAAGATCCTGCTGTGGCTTTGCTACTTTTACGACTACCATTCCACCAGATGCACAAAAGCGACCTGCTCGACGAATACACTCATCCGTACCTTCTATTGCTTCCAGTGCCATGGGAGCCTTATTTTTCACAACAACGGTCTGACCAACATCAAGTTGTCCAAGTTGTTTTGCAAGTGTCCATCCAAATAGTACGTCAGCTTCTTGTACTCTCGTAAGAGGCCGACCAACAAGAACACCACCAGTTGCAAGTAACTCTGGAGCAAGATCTGTCGCAGGCACGATTCTGATACCAGCATGATCAAACGCATTGGTTATGGCACCCAATAATGAGTCATCTCTGTTATCACTTTTACGAGATATAAAGTGTGGCCAAAATGTCTTCAGCCCAACCCAGTCCGGAAAGTGTCGTATCCACGCGTGTCGTTCAAAGAGTTTTGATTTGTGAACTTTGCCAGCCATTGTGGCTCGATCACAGTTTGTGCGCTTGAAAAATTCGATTGCTTTTCCAATTTCAGCCACGCCAACAAATCCATGGAAATCAGCAACATCTTGTAGCCGTGCATCAGCATGGTGACGAATGGAGAGAATGGCCGTTTTACCACCACGTCTGTGGACAGCTTCAGCCACTGCGACTGGGAAACGACCCCATCCAGCAAGAATGCCAACGGTCTCTCCAGCAAGAAAAGTATTGTGTGCACTCGCTGTCATGCCGCCTCCGCCGCTCCTCCTGCATCACCATCGACTGTCTCCCGATGCGTCGCTTGTTCAATGGCTGCCAGTCTTGCTGACATTTTTTTCAACTGCCTTCGCATGTCTGGCAGTTTGCTCATTGCAGCCAATTGAAGTTTGCGTTCACGAAGTTCGATTGCTGGTTCCCCTAATACTGTGACTCCTGAGGACACATTATTTGAAACACCTGAACGTGCACCGAGGACGGCCCCATCACCAATATGTACATGATCACGGACTCCACATTGGCCTGCCATAACAACCCAACTGCCTGTGCTGGTACTCCCAGCCACACCCACCTGAGAACAGATCATATTGGTAGCACCGATCTGACAGTTGTGCGCAACCATTACAAGATTATCAATCTTTGTACCGCAGCCAATTTTGGTCGGTCCATAGGTGCCCCTATCTATTGTTGAGTTGGCTCCAATTTCTACATCGTCTTCAACCTCGATCCAACCTAATTGGGCTGACAGAGCATAGCCTTCCCCTGTTACCTTATAACCAAAGCCATTCGCACCGAGGACAGCGCCAGCGTGAATAATACATCGCTTGCCTACAACTGTATCTGCGTACAAGACAGCATTAGGAAATACTTCGGTGTCATCACTAATGCGGCAACCATCCATTATCTTTACGCCTGAATGGATAATAACTCCCCTCCCCAGCTCCACGTGCTTACCAATTGTCGCAAAAGGATGAATGTCAACATTCCCAGCCAAGGAAGCTGTAGGATCAACAGATGCCATGGGACTCACACCGCATCGCGTCTTTGTTCGAAGAGGACGAAATTGAGTGATGGTAGCCGAAAAGGCAGCATGCACATCACCTACTTCAATCGTTGGTCGATCGAGTGGACCTGATCCAGTGGGAACAATGGCAGCTACAGCTTGACTCTTTTGCAAGAGGTGAAGCTTTTCTTTGGCATCCACGAGTGTAATCTCATGCGGACCGGCCAACTCAAGCGTGGCAGCTCCATCGATCTGTATCGTTCTGTCGCCAACAGGCGCACCATCTACCTGCTTGGCCAGCGCCTCGAGGGTGATCGCCATCCACATTCCTCCTCAGGATACATTCGGGGTGTTGAGGGGAAGAAGATAGGTTGATCGCACTACTATCGCAAGGTGGTTTCAACACGAAAAAGCTGACGAAAAAGTACTGTTTTCTCGCTGAAATACTCACTTTTTCATTGCTGTACGCAAGGCATCTGCTGCCCTGCGAATGGTTCGAAGTTCAGTCGGCGCTTTCCGCTCGAGATTTCTTATTTGCATAGTCATCCTGGTGTTTTTCGAGAGCATTTTCTTGTGCCTTGCAAGAAAATCCCAATACAGGGTGGTAAATGGACATGCCTCTGGACCAGTTGCTGCCTTTGGCTTGTATCGACAACCTCGACAGGCATTGCTCATTCGGTCGATGTATGCACCGGTTGCACAATACGGTTTCGATGCCATCACACCTCCATCTCCGAACTGACTCATGCCAAGTGTATTTGGCAATTCAACCCACTCCACTGCATCCACATAGACAGCCAAATACCATTCGTGCACATGCTGCGGCCTGACACCAAGCATCATTGCAAAAAGACCTGTTACCATAAGTCGTTGAATATGGTGCGCATATCCATACCTCAGCGTCTGCCCAAGTGCATCACGGAGGCAGTTCATTTCTGTATCCGCTGTCCAATAAAACTCGGGCAAAGGCAGTTCTGCTCCTAAGGAATTTCGCTCAATATATTCCGGCATAAAATGCCAATACACACCTCGTACATATTCACGCCAGCCAATAACCTGACGAATAAATCCCTCTGCAGCTTCGAGTGGCACCTGATCATCTCTCCAAAGCTTTTCAACAGACGCTACTACATCTTGTGGATCAATAAGTTTCATATTCATGACTTGAGAAAGTCGAGAATGATAGAGCCATGGCTCACCCAACCAAATAGCGTCCTGATAGCGTCCAAACATCACTAAACGATGTTTCAGAAAGTCTTTCAAGGCCATGCGAGCATTGCTTGGCGTTACAGGCCAGTCAAAGTGACTCAGTTCACCGGGATGAGATGCAAAGCGAGTATTGACAAGATCAATGGCTGCCCGTGTGATGGCATCCGGCTTAAACGATCGAGGCTTCGGCAATGCTGTTGGTCCAGATTTCGGAAATGAGCCTCGGTTCTCGGCATCATAGTTCCATTTTCCGCCGGAAGGCTCTCCATCATCCATGAGAATGTCGTGCTTCTTCCGCAGGGGTCTGTAGAAGTATTCAAGCCGAAGTTGTTTGCGTCCTTGAGCGTGCAAGGAAAAGTCTTCACGAGTAGAGAAGAAATGTCGATCAACACGAATATCAAGTCTTAGCCTCAGTTTCTTCGCTGCTTTCTTGAGCGTTTCCTGCACTCGATATTCGCCAGGTTCCACAAGCACAAGCTTTTGTGGAACAAAGCCTTTTTTTGAAAGACGCTTGATGCTCTGCTCCAGCGCAATCGATAGGCTTTTTGGTTCACTTGCTGACGGCGTTGAGGGAAGTTCTGTGTAATCAACTTGAACACCTTCCCCCAGAAGATGGTCACGAAAATGTCGCATTGCAGAAAGAAACACTGCTATGCGGGTTTTGTGTGTCCAAACATGAGTCGATTCTTCTGCCACTTCTGCCATCCATACGTAATCACGTTGGCGATCAAAGCCGTCAAAAGCGGCACTTTTTCGATCGAGTTGATCACCCAAAACAAGGATGAGTTGCCCTCCCATAGAGCCTCCTCTGACTCAAAAAGAACAGAAAATAACGGAAAACCTTAAGTACAAACAATTTACCCTGTTACGGCCACAACGATTGTGCGGTTCTTTCTGATGGATAGATATCAAAACATAACCAAGGGTAATCATCGTTTCTCAAAAGAGGAGAGCACCATTGATCGCACCTGCCCATTTTTCAGTAGTTTCCCAATTTTCGGAGACTTCACCCAATTCAAAATCCCTTAGCAATCACGATAGAAAACTCAGCCGGTCAGCAATGCTTCGGGAAAAAAGAAAACAAATGTTTGATCGTCAGATTAGTTTTATTCCGTGCCGACAATTTCGGAATGCAAATGCTGAGAAATTGGCAACCACACCTCCTGCCGATGCATCTGTCCCACTTGATTCTTGTGATACAAAGTCGATTCCAACGGGTCTCTCTCCCTATCTAGCAAGTCTTTACCGCACAAGACTCCTTTCGAAGGATGAGGAGCACTTTTATTTTCGTCGAATGAACTGGCTGAAATATCGTGCAAATGCTGATCGCAGACGACTCAGTAAGACGCACTGCACACTTCGCCAGATAGACAAAATAGAAACATTATTGGACGATGCCGAAAAGGTGAAATCCATTATCATTTCCTCAAACCTTCGATTAGTTGTTTCGATCGCCAAAAAATTCGTTGACCCGAATACTTCCTTCGAAGAACTAGTGAGCGAAGGAAATATCGCCCTCATGCGAGCCGTTGAAAAATTCAATTTTTCTCTTGGTAATCGTTTCAGCACGTATGCAACGTACGCTATTCAAAGACACTTTTTCAGAGTTTCACAAAAAGCTCGTCAGCAAAAGTCACGTTTTGTTCCTACAGATGAAGTAGCAAAAGACAGACCTGAGATAGATTCCGACCATGAGTATTGTTCATCCGAACAGATTGGTGAGTTGAAGGAAGTATTTCAGTCATTTCTTACTGATCTAGAGCCTCGAGAAAAACAAATTGTGGTAGCGAGGTTTGGTTTCGACGGAAAACCTCCACGCACGTTTCGTGAACTTGGTTCCCAGATGGGCGTTTGTAAAGAACGAATTCGCCAGATTCAGACGCGAGCGATTGACAAACTGAGGGGAATGGCGGCTACTGTCCAACTTCAGCAGACCGTTGACAATTGGCTGTAAGCTTTTTTTACCCTCTCCTCCCTAATTGATTAATACCTTTTATTGAGGCGTTGGTAATAACTCTGGCTTCTCGTTCGGGAAATCCAACCGCTTATCTCGAATCAAAACACTTTTTGTGCCATCTTCAAACACGGCAGTCGGCGAAACATCTTTATTTTGTTGAATAGGTTTTGGCGTTGGCTTGGCATCAGCAAGAGGTTTCTGATCCAGAGGCTTTGGCGGTATACGACGAGATTCTGTTGGGGCTGCTGCTTCTACTGTCTGCAGTCTGCCCTGTGCCATTGCTTTATTTTGCTGCAGGATTGATGAACGTTTGGACATCTGAGACGAAACATTATTTGCGTTACGGCTTTGAGTTGATGATGAAGCATTCGAACCACTTTTGAGTCGAGATGTGATTTCCGAGAGTGGAATCCCACGACGAAGCAATCGACGGACCTCCAGCGGCCGAGGAGGCATCTCTTCAACTAATTCTGCACGTCGCTCAATCGATTCAATACGTTCCAAGCGACGAACAGCCACCCGCTCAAAGCGCGGTACGCGTACAGCCTCCGCGACAGGATGATCCCAAGACAGCATGACACACACTGCAGCCATTGCACTGGCAATTCGCCATCCCAATAATCGAATGGAAAACAACATGAAAAATCCTCCTGAAACTCCCGAGAAACGCCGTAGCTGCCGCCGGAAAGCCTGCAGTATCCCTCATTTGGCTCGCGAAGACTACCTCCCAAGAAACAAAAGAAAGAATTCTCGATTGCCGCACCCTCCTATTTTTGCCTAGATTGGCAGTTTTCCACTGAAAAGATCAATGAAGTCCTACAACCTCACGCACCTGCGACAACTTGAAGCCGAGAGCATTCACATTATCCGTGAAGTCGCTGCAGAATTTGAAAACCCTGTCATGCTCTATTCGATTGGCAAAGACTCAGCCGTGATGCTTCGCCTCGCAGAAAAGGCTTTCCATCCGGCAAAACCTCCTTTCCCACTGATGCATGTTGATACCACATGGAAGTTTCAGGAAATGTACCGACTTCGTGATGAGTACGTCGCCAAAGAGTTGGGATTGAAGTTGATTGTGCACGTCAATGAAGAGGGCCGCGCGGCCGGAGTTAGCCCTTTTACTCATGGCAGCAAGGTCCATACCGACATCATGAAAACCCAAGCCCTCAGGCAGGCACTCGATAAATATCGTTTTGATGCAGCTTTTGGTGGAGCCCGTCGTGATGAAGAAAAATCTCGTGCAAAAGAACGTGCGTTTTCATTTCGTGATGAATTCCACCGCTGGGATCCAAAGAATCAGCGTCCTGAACTTTGGAATCTCTACAACACAAAAGTGAAAAAAAATGAAAGCATTCGTGTCTTTCCACTTTCGAATTGGACGGAATTGGATGTATGGCAATACATCCATCTTGAACAGATACCCATCGTGCCATTGTATTTTGCAGCCGAACGACCAATCGTCTGGCGAGATGGTGTGATGATTATGGTTGATGATGACCGCATGAAACTAGAACCTGATGAAAAACCAGAGGTTCGTCGAGTTCGTTTCCGTACTCTTGGTTGCTATCCACTTTCTGGCGCCGTTGATTCTTCTGCGACAACCCTTCCTGAAATTATTCAGGAAATGCTTCTCACCTCATTCTCAGAACGGCAGGGTCGACTGATTGACTCTGATGAGGCTGGCTCCATGGAGAAGAAAAAGAAAGAGGGATACTTTTAAGTCATGTCCCATCAATCAAGTCTCATTGCTTCTGATATCGATGAATATCTTTCTCAACACGAGCAAAAGGAACTCCTTCGCTTCATTACATGCGGCAGTGTTGATGATGGAAAAAGCACACTCATTGGTCGTCTTTTCTATGAATCAAAAATGATCTATGAGGACCAGTTAGCAGCGATCAAGAAAGATACATCCCGCTATGGCACAACGGGTGAAGAAGTCGACTTAGCCCTCTTTACCGATGGCCTTGAGGACGAGCGTCAGCAAGGCATCACGATTGATGTTGCTTACCGCTACTTTTCAACTGACAAAAGAAAATTCATTATCGCAGATACCCCCGGCCATGAGCAGTATACGCGTAACATGGCAACCGGTGCCTCAACAGCTGATCTGGCAATTATTCTGATTGATGCTCGTCATGGCGTCTTGCCTCAGACAAAGCGGCATTCATTCATCGTTTCTCTTCTGGGTATTAAGCATATTGTCGTTGCGGTCAATAAGATGGATATCGTTGACTATGATCAGGGAGTCTTTGAAAAAATCCGAGGCGATTACGTTGATTTCGCTGCCCGCCTCGATCTGCCCGATGTTCACTTTATGCCTATTTCAGCACTGAAAGGAGATAACGTTGTAACCCTGAGTGAAAAGACGCCCTGGTACACAGGCTCACCACTGATGCCTTTGCTTGAAACGGTGTATATCGGGTCTGATCGAAATATGGAGGACTTTCGCTTTCCTGTCCAATATGTCCTTCGTCCAAACCTCAATTTTCGTGGCTTCGCCGGCACAATAGCCTCTGGCATCATTCGAAAGGGTGATGAAGTGATGTCATTGCCATCCAGAAAAAAAAGTCGCGTAAAAAGTATTGTGACATTTGATGGTGAGTTAGAGGAAGCATTTGCTTCACAGTCTGTCACGATCACACTTGAGGATGAAATTGATTCAAGTCGTGGTGACATGCTTGTTCGTTCTGGAAATGTCCCTAAGGTTGACCAGAAATTTGACGCAATGCTTGTATGGATGAGTGAAGATCCACTTGTTCCGGGCAAGCAGTATCTTTTTAAGCAAACGAGTAAAGTTGCCCCGGGTTCTGTTGCAACACTTCGGTACCAGGTTGATGTCAATACACTTCATCGCCAACCAGCACCGACACTTGCTTTGAATGAAATAGGACGATGCAGCATTGCCCTCACAAGTCCTGTTGCATATGACGCATACCGACGCAATCGATCAACTGGTGGATTTATCATGATTGATCGAATAACGAATGCAACTGTCGGCGCTGGAATGATCCTTGACCGGGAGCCCGAGGATGGCAGCAAGGATCATTGGGATGACGAACCCGCTGCTGAGCATCTTCATAAATCATCGAGCGGTGTCACATCAGCCGAACGGGAAGCGCGCTTTGGACAAAAACCGGCAACCGTTCTCTTAACAGGACTCACGGGCTCGGGAAAATCAACCATTGCGATGCTTGTCGAACGTCGCCTTTTTGAAATGGGGAGGGCCGTCACTGTACTAGATGGGCAATCCATGCGATTGGGTATGAGTCGTGATCTTGGCTTTAATGCAGATGATCGAAGTGAAAATCTTCGCCGAAGTGCCGAAGTCGCAAAACTTTTCAATGACGCTGGTATTATTTGCCTCGGTGCATTTGTTGCCCCAAGTGAATCTGTCCGACAAAAAGTTCGTGAACGAGTTGGACCGGAACGATTTCTTGTGGTGTACCTTTCTGCACCACTTGATGTCTGTCGGCAGCGAGATGCAGAAGGGCATTACGCACTTGCAGATTCTGGTGAGATAACCAACTTTCCTGGCATCTCTGCACCGTATGAGCCACCGGTCAATCCAGACCTTGTGATCCCCAGTCATGAATGGACGGTAAGCAAGTGTGTTGACGCTATTATCGATCTCCTTGCGCAGCCTGGCCTTATCTGATATGCGTACCGTCAGCATCGGTATCCTGACCGTATCTGATCGAGCAAGTCGAGGGGACTACGTTGATGAAGGTGGTCCTGCAATCCGTGAGTATCTCAGTGAGGTTCTGGCCCATGCATGGACTCCAATCGAGAGAGTTGTTCCTGACGATAGTCAGATCATTGCAGATACCATCCGATCCATGGCCACTGCCGGTAGCTGCCTCATCATCACAACAGGGGGAACCGGTCCATCACCCCGTGATGTGACACCTGAAGCAACCGAAATGGTGTGTTCAAGAATGTTACCTGGTTTTGGAGAACAGATGCGACAGATATCGCTCCAATACGTTCCAACCGCTATCCTCTCTCGACAAACAGCGGGCATCTGTCAAAACTCACTCGTGATCAATCTGCCAGGCCGCCCCAAGAGTATTCGTGAGTGCCTGGATGCCGTATTTCCTGCTATTCCGTACTGTATTGATCTTATTTATACGGATCACCCCAATGCCCCACGGCTCGAGACAGATCCAACTCGTCTCGTCGCCTTCCGCCCCTCACGGTAGGATTCGACAAGATTTTTCCTTTAGGAGTTTGTGCCCATGTGGTTCATCCGCGGACTAGTTGCCTTCATTGGCCGCACAATGATTGCAGCAATTTTTCTAGCCAGTGCTTTTGGAAACAAAATTCCAAAGTTCAACGATGTTGTACAACTCATGACAGCGGAAGGGATTCCTCAACCAAAGATTCTTTTGGCTGGTGCTATCGTATTTCTGATTCTTGGAGGGGTCTCCGTCGTGCTCGGATACCGAGCACGTACGGGCGCATTATTACTCCTGATATTTCTTGTTGCCGCAACCTACTACTTTCATGACTTCTGGAAAATGGCTCCTGATGATCCTTCGCAAGAAGAACAGATCATTCAGTTCATGAAAAACCTCTCACTCATGGGCACCATGGTATTTCTCATCGCCAATGGTCCAGGGCCTTGGAGTATTGATGGTCGAGCAGCTGCAAGAGCAAATCAGGACGATGATGACGAGGACGAATACCTCGTTGAATGACACGCACTATTGCGTGATATCTCGAGCAATCTCCGGTGCAAAATAAGAAAGAATCGCATCAGCCCCAGACCGCTTGATCACCTGAACACTCTCCAGCGCAGCTCGCTTTCCATCAATCCAGCCGTTCGACGATGCTGCCATAATCATGGAATATTCTCCACTCACCTGGTAGGCAAGTGTTGGGACACTAAATGTGTTTTTCACGCGTGAGATGATATCCAGACTCGTCATTGCCGGCTTCACCATGACCATGTCTGCACCTTCATCGATGTCTAACGCTACTTCACGAATAGCTTCATCTGTATTACCGGGATCCATCTGATAGGTCTTCTTATCAGCTGAACCAAGAGACTGCGCACTTCCAAGTGCATCCCGAAACGGCCCATAGAACGCCGAAGCATATTTTGCAGCATACGACAGGATACAAACGTGTTGTTGGCCATCAGCATCAAGTGCCTTGCGAATGGCACCCACTCGACCATCCATCATGTCTGAAGGGGCCACGACATGACAGCCTGCTTCAGCTAACACGAGTGATTGTCGTGTTAGAATGGCCACTGTTTCATCATTGAGAATTCGTCCGTCTTTTAAGAGTCCATCATGTCCATGGCTTGTATATGGATCGAGGGCAACGTCACAAATGAGTCCAACAGCATCACCACACTGCTCTCGAACCGCCCGGACTGTTCGGCATACAAGGTTCTCTGGATCATAGGCATGGTGAGCATCTTCTGATTTGTGTCGTGACTCAACCACCGGAAACAGCGCGAGGGCAGGGATACCCAGTTGCTGTGCCTCGTCCGCTGCTTTGACAACACCATCAATTGGCAATCGTTCGACACCTGGCATGCTTGAAACAGGCTGACTTGCTTCATGGTCATGAACAAAAATGGGCCAGATGAGATCAGACGGCGAGATCGCTGTTTCACCAACCACTTGGCGAAGCCAGTTGTACTGTCGATTTCGACGAAGACGTGTTGCGGGATAGGCAGGCATAATCATTCCAGATGTAAATCAATTCAAGGATGCGACAGCACACGATTCCTCGGTTTCCCACACGCATACTTTTCGAACAATGACTCCAAGGTCACCAAGAACCTCAGGCCCCACGATTTCCAAAATATATCGGGCCATATTCTCAGCAGTAGGATTCCATGGCATCACAAAGTATTTCGTCGGTTCTACCATTCGAATAGCAGCAAGGGCATTATGATCTTCTTCAAACAGAATGAATGCGTGATCCCAATGCATGTCGATCCATCCAAGCATCCTTTGCTTGATTTGTGCAAAATCAATAACACGACCAACAGCGTCAACTTCTGTTCCACCAGACTTTCCAATTACCTCAACATCGACTCGATAATTATGCCCATGAAAAAATGCACACTTACTCTCGTGCTTATAAAGCCGGTGACCAGCGCAAAACTTAAGCTGGCGAATCAGTGAAAGTTCTGTAGACGATTCCGTCATCGAAGTAGTGGCCTTGTGTCAATTGGATGGTTATAGCTGTGTTGGGTTCGGTGCATCACCATAGACCTTTTTCGGATCAAACATTTTTTCTTGTTCTGTAAACTCGAGGGACACCCCTTCTTTCCGCTTTGCTCCAACAGGTACTTTCCGATAAAAACATGAGCGATAGCCGACGTGACAGCTTGCACTCCCAGTTACTTCAACGCGTAACCAGATGCAGTCTTGATCATCGTCAATTCGCATCTCAACAACTTTTTGAATGAGTCCACTGGTCGCACCCTTATGCCAGAGTTGCTGACGACTTCGGCTGTAATAATGTGCCTCTCCCATCTTAATCGTCTTGGCGAGAGCTTCACGGTTCATCACCGCAACCATCAGAACTTCACCCGATTGGAAATCTGTCGTGACACATGGAATAAGACCACTTGAATCAAATTTTGGAGCGAGTTCATGACCTTCTTCGACCTGCTCCACCGTCTCTCGTTTTCCAAAAAGTCCGTCTGGCACGACATTATCCGACACAGTCTTCGCTCCTCTCTCCCGAATGGATCCTGCTTCCGATATCGATCTAATATCTCTAGTGTACCCTGTTATTTGACAGTGTAATTGACCAGAATCATGCCAGAATCGTAATCTCTCAGATATCAGACCCAATATTATTCTGGAGTACTCCACTATGAGGCTTTCCAAGCCATTTCCGGCTCTGTTCTCCATCCTTGGAAAAGGGGCACTGTGCCTCTTTTGTACAACATTGTTGGCAGCTGATTGGCCAACGTTTCGAGGAAGCAATCGTACTGGTATTGCTCCCGATACCAACCTCCTTGAAGCATGGCCTGAAGGAGGCCCAAAACTGATCTGGCGTTCAGCCGGTGCTGGACGTGGATATGCAAGCCTCGCAATCGCTGGAAATCGAATCTATACATTGGGCGATGGGCCCTCCACTGCCTCCGATGCAAACGAATATCTTTCGTGTTTCGATCGTGCAACCGGCAAACCAATTTGGCACACCAAAACGGGAGATGCCTGGAATAATGGAAAAGATGACTGGCAGGGTTCTCGAAGCACGCCAACCATTGCCGAAGGGATCGTGTACGTCATCACACCTTTCGGCAAGCTCATTGGCTGTGATGCTGAGACTGGTGCTATTGGTAAAATAATTGACTTGAAGATTGCTTTTGGTGGCGATAAGGGTGATGCATGGGGATACAGCGAATCTGTTTTGATCGACGGCGACCGTCTGGTCTGCACGCCTGGAAAGCCACAGGCCACAATGGTTGCCCTCAATAGACTCAACGGAGAGCCTCTTTGGACCTGTTCTGTTCCAGACGATCGTGGTGCGGGTCATGCCTCAATCGTAATTAGCGAGGTTGGTGGAAAAAAAATCTACGTGCAGACAACGGCCTCTGGAGCTTTTGCAGTCGATGCCGAAACGGGCAAACTCCAATGGACATTCCCAATCGAAAAGACTACCGCCGTTATCCCCACGCCAATTGTGAAAGGGGATCTGGTCTACTTTGTAGCAGGCTATAAGCGAGGAGGGGCACTCGTTCAACAGATTCCTGGCCCAGGTGGTTCGATTACCTCAAAAACAGTTTTTCCACTCAACAAGGAATTGGCAAACAAGCATGGTGGTGTCGTGCTCATTGATAATCATCTCTATGGCTGTGCCGATGATCAGCCCATCATCATCTGTGCAGAACTCCAGACGGGACAAGTTGTCTGGAAAGCACGGAGCGAAGTCGGAGGACAGAAATCAGCAGCCATTGTTGCCGCTGATGGGCACCTCTATATTCAGTATCAAAATGGTACTGTTGCGCTTGTGAAGGCGGATCCAGCTGGTTTTAAGGAAATCTCTAGCTTTCAAATTCCAGACAGTGGTGATCGTCCTTGCTGGGCGCATCCGGTGATTGTAGATGGCATGCTGTATATCCGCGATGGTGACAACATGTTCTGCTATGACATCCGAAAAAACTGATAGCCATCAGTTCCCAAAAACCAGTGAGAAGAGTTTTGGTACAAAAATAGTCAAGCCAATCACCCCTGATGTGATGGCAGCGACGAGCACAGCTCCACTTGCCATATCGAGTGCGTCACGGATACGAGGATGGTGACCGACGTCGTGTACCTGAGCAAGTGACTCAATCGCGGTATTGAAAACCTCAGCAGCTAGCACACAACCAATCGCGAGGACGATGAGACACCATTCGAATGGAGATACAGACAACATCCCAGCCAGCACTAATGCAGCGATTGCCAATGGAATATGGACTGTAAAACTAGACTGAGTCCGTACAGCTCGCCAGAGACCACGAAATGCATCGGCAAACTTGTGGGTCCAACAGCGACTCATGTGCATAGTAGGAACAAGCCTAGCCCACCTTCACGTAGGGATCACCTTTTTTCCAATTACATGGACAGAGTTCATCGCTTTGCAACGCATCGAGAACACGTAACACTTCTGCAACATTTCGACCAACCCGGCCCTGATTAACATCAACCCATTGAATAACTCCATGTGGGTCAACGATAAATGTGGCTCGTTGGCAGTAGCCTTCTGTTTTCTCCACAATGCCAAGCTCTGGCGCGAGTTTCTGTGCAGCAATCAGTGGGTAGGCAAGATCCTTCAGGTCCGCATGGGAGCGTCGCCACATCATGTGAGACCATTCATTATCCGTACTTCCGCCGACAACACTTGTATCCCGATCCGTAAAATTCTTAAGTTGCTTGTTGAATTCAGCCAGTTCCGTTGGGCAGACGAACGTAAAATCCTTTGGGTAGAAAAAGAAGACTGTCCACTTTCCCTCGTAGTCAGCACTTGAGAGTAGTTTGATATCGTCCTTTTCTGTCCCGACACACGCCTGACAGGAAAACGGGGGAAATGAGTCGCCAACAGTCAGCATGAATGTACTCCTAATGTGAAAAATGCAGAATCAAAGTGTACGAGTGCTTCATCTATGGTTCAACATGCCACCACGGATTCATGTGATACTGACATTGTTCTCCCCCAGACCTCCTGTATGAACCATCCATCTTCCCAAGATCCATCGATTCGACGCGACACACTGTCTGCCCAAACTGTTGTGGTAGCACCAAAACGTGCCAACCGCCCAACAGATCATTTTTCAGAGTCTCTGCCATCCAAATCCTGTGCTTTCTGTGCTGGAAATGAGACGATGACGCCTCCACCGATATTGAGAACCCCAAGTGAAGAACATATGCCATGGCAGGCAAGGATTATTCCGAATCGGTATCCTGTGGTTGAGTTGTTAAACCATGTTTCTCATCAAAATTCTACGCGCCCCGCGCATGGCGTCCATGATGTCATTATCGAAGCCCGGGATCATCTTCGATGCATTCTGGAAAGTGATCAGGCAACCTGGAGAGATGTTTGGCAATTAATTCAGCACCGTCTTGCCATGCTTCATGAAATCGATGGAATCCAGTGGGCAACCGTCTTCAAGAACGCCGGTACCAACGCTGGTGCCTCACTTGAGCATCTTCATAGCCAGCTTGTTGGTCTCGACTTCATACCACCATCAGTACAATTGAAAATGGCATCACTTGTGAAAAACCCTCAGTCCTTTTATCAACTCATCGATCTTGCTGAAAAGAATGATTCGATCATCGCTGAATCGCACGGCATCATCGCGATCATTGCACCAGCGCCACGGCAGCCCTTTGAAACATGGATTCTCCCCAGAGAACCAGACCCTTTCTTTTCATTGACTACCTCATCAAATGTGGATGCCCTTGCCAATCTCACTCGAACAGTTGTTGCAAAACTGAGAACCGTCCTTCCACAGGTCAACTATAACTGGTGGCTACACCAATCTCCGTTTGGCGACCTTCATTCGGCGATCAAAAAGCACTGGCACTGGCACCTTGAAATACTTCCACGAATTGCTCCCCTTGCAGGCTTTGAACTTGGCACCGGTTGTTACATCAGTACCCTCTCTCCTGAAGATGCTGCCCAACAACTGAAGCATGTACCGGGCTAGTCAGGCTTTTTGCTTAACGCATCGAGTGGAACAAACCCATCACGTTCTGGTGGTCCGGAAGAGGACGACGGACACCGTGATGAAAACAAGGACTTCCAGAAAAATCGGACAAGCCATGCTGCTGCAAGCAATGACACGCCAATCGCAATTCCATCCTGCAGCATTGAAAGCCTCACCCAAGAATTAATGTACCAATTTGGAACGTTGCGAATGCTCCCAGCCAGGCAAGCACTGTCATATACGTGAAGGTCACAACCGGCCATACCACACTTCCGGTCTCCTTCCCAATGACGACCAGAGTACTCGCACATTGTGCACAGAGAGCAAAAAACACCATGATTGAGAGTGCGACAGGAAGTGTAAACACTTTTCGATCACTGCCGTCCCACGTTGCCTGTTTCAGAAGACGAATCAGTTCGGTTGCTCCC
>JBDOMS010000453.1:0-3836 GCA_039831735.1 Pirellulales bacterium | reverse complement strand
TGGAGCCTGAGTATAGCTGAACTCAAGGCATGTAATGCTGACCATGACCTCAGCAGCCGTGAGAATGGCATAGGCAAGAACTTGCCAACCAATTGAAGGAGCGATCCCGCTATCGATCCAAGTCTGGATAAGACCGCTTATTGAGAAGGCTGGAATCATAAGGAACATACCTATTCCAATTTTTCTCAGGGGGGTCACGGTAAAAAGTCTGTTCATGGCTGGATAGATGACATATGAAAAGAGCGGAACAAAAAGAAGTATGAAAAGAGGATTCACAGCCTGAAGTTGGCTCGGAAGCCAGGTTGTCCCCAATAATTGCATGTCCATTGACTTCGCTTGCAAAACCCACGCGCTTGCCGTCTGGTCAAATAAACACCAAAAAGCAGCAATACAAAAATAAATAGGAATGAGACTACCAAGGGCCCGTCGCCCGTCTTCACCAAACGCCTCTTTGAGGAATGCACTGCCTCGAGGGGGCACATGAACAAATGTGTTTCGTCCTAACCAGAATACGAATGTTGCGAGGGCCATTAGGACACCGGGTACACCAAATGCCAGGCCAGGGCCCGGTTGAATGCCGAGGTCAGCAAGAGGGGCAGCAAACTTTCCAAACAGAGCATGGAAACTCTCCTTGTTGAGAAGGATCGGTGTGAGGAGGGTGCTGGCGAGTGCACCAAGATTTATCGCGAGATAGAACCATCCAAACACTCGACTGAGTAAGTGACGGTTATTGGCCCCAAATTGATCCCCAACGTGTGCAGAGACACATGGCTTTATAGCGCCTGTACCAACAGCAATAAGCGATAGCCCGAGTCCAAGCCCGAACCGGGTTTCATCGAGGGCCAACGAAAGGTGCCCAAGACAGTAAATAATGGAAAGCCAGAGAATCGTTCGATATTTCCCAAAAAACCAATCTGCAAGGATGGCTCCAGCCAGTGGGAACAAATAGCCAGCCACGACAAACGAGTGCAGGTAAAACTTCGCATCAGCGTCTCCCATGACGGCGAGGTCACCATTTTGATTGAGCAGATACTCAGTCATGAACACAGCAAGAATCGCTTTCATTCCGTAGAAGGAAAATCGCTCAGCTGCCTCATTCCCAACAATGTAAGGGATCCCAGAGGGCATCGTGGGGGTTGGTTCGGGATTTGTTCGGTATGAAGGAGTCATTGAAAACGTACCTTGGCATCGCCATTGGGGTGTAGGATGTAGCAGCTTGCTCTCCAATGTGGACAATAATCGATCATGACGCCAACAGCAGATTCTCAACCCCCTAACAAAAGCATGTTGATCGTTACCGTTGATCGCTTGCCAGCCTGGATTCTTCCTGCATGGGGTTCCACCTGGGTGGCAACTCCAATTCTCGATGAGTTGGCAGCAAGCGGAGTCGTTTTCGACAGAGTTCTCACGCCGACGCCGAGCCCGCATTCGACTGTTCGTGATCTTCTCGGAGAGGGGCAAGAGTCGCTTCTCGAAAGGTCTGTTCGTGACGGATTGAGTGTGTCCATTATTTCTGATCAGCCAAGCATTGTGGAAACAATCAAGCCTCCTGATCAGGCTGATGTAACACTCGTTGAGCCAGCATGCCCCGATCAACGACCTGTTGATGAATCATCGACAGGTGTGGCAAAAGTATGTGAGGTTGCTTCGAAGATCATCGCATCCGACCGTCCGGATGTTGTCTGGGTGAATCTTGGGAGTCTAGGTGTCTGCTGGGATGCTCCGAAAAAAGTCATGGACATCTATGTCGATCCAGAAGATCCACCACCGCCAGAAGGATGCAGCGTGCCGAATAGGAGGGTAGAGTCTTCCGAAGATCCTGATCTGATTGTGACTCTTCGACATGTGTTTGCTGCACAAGTAAGCCTCATCGATCGATGTCTGGGAGGGTTAATCCAGGAGTTTCGTCTTCAGCAAGACGGCGCCGAGGCCACGTTACTTGTGGCAGGGCTTCGTGGCATCCCATTAGGACTCCACGGCTGGATAGGCGGCACGGGACATGAGTCTGAAGATCAGTTGCCTTTTAGTGAAACGATGCATGTGCCAGTCCTGCTTGTTGATTCGAAAAAACGTATGGCAGGCCAACGGTATAGCGGGTTGACGATCCCTGCCGACATTGGTTTGACGATGCGTGAGCTTGGTGGGTGGCAGGCTCAGCCTTTGGCTTCTCAGCAAGCGAAAAGTTTGAAGGGCCTTTTTGTTGATTGGCAGGCTTCATCACGAGATCGTGTCATTATTCGAAGTGCGTCCGGTGATGCAGTGAGTACAACTGCATGGCATTACATCAAGCCACATCAGGGTAATTCCCAAACGCAGCATTTGCTTTATTCAAAACCAGATGACTTTTTTGAGCAAAGTGATGTCACCGATCGATGTAAGACAGTGGCAGAGGAGTTCTGTGCTGTGCTTGGTCACGAAGAAGGAACGAGTGCTCTTTCAGCGTGGACGTTACCGCTTACGGCTGCAACACAGAAGGCGCCCGTGTAATCGTTGCTATTTTCCTAGGCGAATCGCCCTTTTCACAAGATAGGGAATCTCGCTAGCATCCGTTTGTGGGATGGTTGCAGACATCTGTTTTCCCACCTGGAACTGAGGGCTGTCGGTCTGGTGGTATATCTTGTTCGAATTGTTTGGCTGTGCTTCGCAGTCGTGGTAAATGCACGGCTGTCTGTCGTTCTTGCAAACGACCAGAGTGAGCCACCTGTTGGCATTCAGATTGAGTGGGGTGACGGACGTCCTCGAGCGTGGACAGGCACGATCAGCGTCATTGAAGACTCAGTCAGTCGCAAGCCTCTTCGCTGGCGACTGCTCTGTGAAGACCATGATGCTGCAGCATCGGTTCATGCCGAGGAACGTACGCTCGTTATCCATGACTATCGGCCCAGAGAACACAACGGGATTGAAATACGCATTGGAGATTGGAGGCGTGCCCGACTGGCCATCTCAGTGGCAGCGCAAGAAGAGCCACAGAATGTAACAGAAATCAATGTCTCTGTTGCGGACGTATTAGCTGACACTGTGCTCCGGCAACTTGATGGGAACGGGAACCGATTAACGGTATCGCGATCAGAAGGCGCGTCGCTCCGTATCGTCCATTCCGGTATGCATAAGACTCCACAGGGCTCGGTGCATCGAGCAGGAGAGACGGTACGGCTTATGGCATGGCCCATGATTACAGTGCGATCCGGTTCGTCAACGCCACAAGAGCTGTTGATGACCGTTCGTGAAGTATTCACTAATGCTGAATTGAGCGTTGAGTCACGGCTTATTCATGCCGATGATATGCCCGCTGTGCAGGCTGGAGAGGGTGTTGAGATCAGGTCGTTTCAGCCCATGGAGTTTGAGGTGGAATTGCCAGATCGCGACAGTGTGTGTGAGGTGTCCTTTGAGATTGTAGAGCGAAGCGGTTTCGGATGGTCTCGCCCAGTGGCTACACATTCCATTGAGTTGTTGGTTGTCGATGATGAGCCGATTCGCGAACCCAGTGAAGCCTGGACATTGGTTTATGAGCTTGATCCGGCAAGTCCGAGGCTGCATGAGCGTCTTCGTCGCCTGTCGAGCACAATGTCGTCTTTGTCGGTGCCCTCGTTGCCTCTTCCGTCCGTAAAGTTGCCGGCACTTCCTTTTCCGTCGATGACCCGTCCGAACATTCCATTGCCAAAAATGCCAAATGTTCCTCTGCCTAGCGTTTCGTCTTTTGTGCCCCGTGTCAGTGGGCTCCTGAGTCATGGAGATTCCGTCGTCGAGCCGCATCCTCAGGGTGCTGTGTTACGGCTGCCCCCAATACAGTCAATGAATCAGCCTTCGTGGGAGGGGGTTGTGATTGCGGGTGCAGT
>JBDOMS010000420.1:0-3837 GCA_039831735.1 Pirellulales bacterium | reverse complement strand
CACCTGCCGGAACTGTCTCTCCTCCAAACCAACATCATCGATCATGTCACGATTCTCTATCGTATGTGGAGAATGTATTTAAAGATCACGCAGGTGATATCTCCGCAATGATTATGGAACCTTTGGTGCAGGCTGCAGGCGGCATCCTTGTCCATCCTCAAGGTTTCCTTGCAGGTGTTCGCAAACTCACACAAAAACACAACATCCTCCTCATTCTGGATGAAGTTGCAACGGGATTTGGCCGAACTGGCTCAATGTTTGCTTGCGAACAGGAGAATGTGACACCAGACATTCTTTGTATCGCCAAAGGCCTGACTGCAGGGTATTTACCAATGGCAGCGACACTAACAAGCAATGAGATCTGGAAGGCATTTCTCGGACAGCATGAATCGCGTCGCACCTTCTATCATGGCCATACTTATGGCGGCAACCCTCTTGCTGCTGCCGCCGGAATCGAATCCCTGAATCTTTTTCGTGATGAAAATTTATTGGATCAAATACCTAAAAAAATTGAGCGACTTCATCAACATGTTCGTCGGATTAAGAATTTGAAACACGTGGGTGATGCGCGGCAGTGCGGACTGATGGCTGGATTTGAACTTATGCTTGATACGCATTCTCAGAAACCTTTCCCCTGGCAAGAGCAACGTGGTGCACAAGCGTGCCGTTGTGCCCGCAATTATAATGTTTTATTGAGACCCCTCGGAGATGTTGTTGTCATCATGCCCCCCTTAACAATTTCTCTTGATGAAATTGACATATTGGCAGAGGCAACCGAAAAGGGGATTCGTGAAGCCACATCATAAACATGCCTCAGGGCAAATTATTCTTAGAAATCTTTAGCAGTTATTTACCATGCCGCGATTACTCAACCCTGTTACGAACCCTCATTTTTTACTCCATTCCGATGCATCTCGAGAGCTCTATGCTGCGGCTGCCTCGGAACCCATTTATGATTATCACACGCATCTCCCGCCTGATGACATTGCAGATAATCGTCAATGGGAAAACCTTACCGAGGTTTGGCTTGGAGGTGATCATTACAAATGGCGGGCCATGCGGGCCAATGGCATCCCTGAAAGCCATATCACTGGAGATGCTGCTCCGTATGAGAAATTCCTCGCCTTTGCAAGAACAATGCCTCGTCTGATTCGAAATCCCTTGTGGCATTGGACGCACCTTGAACTTGATCGCATTTTCGATATCCAGACAACACTCGACGAAAACTCAGCAAGGCACATTTGGGATGAGGCCAATGAACGACTACGCTCTCTTTCAGCGCAATCTCTTCTCCAGCAGTTTCGCGTAGCGATGATTGGCACAACCGATGACCCTTGCGATGAATTGATACATCACAAACAGATCAAAGAACAATCAATCTCAACCAACGTCTATCCTGCTTTTCGTCCTGATAAAGTTTTGGCTGCTCACCAGCCTAAATCCCTGCAACAATGGGTCAGCAAACTCGAACACACTTCAGGAATTACCTGCGATACGCTTGATGGATTACTCAGTGCAATACGTGCACGACATGAGTATTTTCATACGATGCGTAGCAGGCTGTCCGATCATGGGCTCAACCATGCGTTTCATCGAGTTGGCACACACGCGGAAGCAGAAACTGCCTATGCATCTGCTCGGAGAGGAGAGCCAGTTGTGGGAAATGCTCTGGCTGCCTACCAAAGCTTTCTTATGGTTGCGTTTGGTGAAATGGATGCCGAACGGGGCTGGGTAAAACAACTTCATCTTGGCGCACTACGCAACCCAAACTCCAAAGCATTTGATCAACTTGGCCCAGACTCTGGCTTTGACTCAATCGGCGATTTCTCTCAGATCGATGGGCTGACGTGTTATCTTAATGAATTAGAGCAGCGAGAGCACCTTCCCAAAATGGTTCTCTATAACATCAACCCACGTGACAACTATGCAATTGCAGCATTGTGTGGCAGTTTTCAGGGTGAAGGGATTCGAGGAAAAATGCAATTTGGAAGTGGATGGTGGTTTCTTGATCAACTTGATGGTATGCGATGGCAAATCAATACACTTTCCCAGATTGGTTTGCTTTCTAATTTCATTGGCATGCTCACTGACTCAAGAAGTTTTCTTTCATTCCCACGCCACGAATACTTTCGCCGTCTTTTATGTGACATTATCGGAAAAGATGTTGAGCAAGGACTAATTCCAGCAGACATGAAAACACTTATTCAGATGGTTAGAGATATATCGTACCGGAATGCAGCACACTTTTTTGATATGCCTGGCTTTCAACTCTGAACACTCGACTACTTCTTTGAGAAGAAAACAAAGAATCACTGTGCCACGGACTTGCTACCCTCTGTCGAGCCACCAATTGGAGCGCCTTCAGGAAGGGGGCGACACGCTGTTGCGATCCCCAGCCGATACAGTTCCTCACGGACTTTGCGAAAGCCCTCAAAACTGCTTGGATAACACCAACAGGTGACAGTCATGTCTGGAGACGCATGGGCCAAAAGTGTATGAAAATAAGATTCTGGTGCCAGTGCATCTTGAATGTCTTCACCTACCTGCCTTGCAACTGGTTGGACTACCCACTCCCGAGAACGAACAAGTACCTGACCACGAGCCCGATCGATTTGCGTTTCAACAACGTAGTCAAGCGTGAAGTTTTGCTCAGGGCCGACTGTCTCGATTCGGTTTGCCATTCTCGAGATATTTCCGCTTTGCCTCCGAGTCTGTGCTTTGGCGCGTTCAAACAACTCTGTTAGCGGAATATATGCGATTTTGTCACCCTCAAGACGAAAATGTATCTCTTCTCCTGTTACCGTCCGGCCAATCGGGGTAGGGTAGGCGAGTACTTCTTCTGTTGTTTGAGGAACATGCGAAATCCCCTGAGCCTCCAGTTTTGTTTTTTCAATTTCTTTTTTTAGCTTTTGCTTTCTTAAATTAAACTCTGCAACTCTTACTCGTGCGTTATCTGTATCAGAATTTTTTTCCTCTAGTTCCCTTTGGGCAGCCGACACTATCGTTGCGAGTTCGATACGGGCTTCGTTGACACTCATCGAAGCCAATGTAAGTTGTTCTCCTTGTTCAACGAGATCCTGCACCTCATTTTCTGCCAGAGCAACTTGTCCTCGCAGGCCATCTATTTCATATTGCAAGGAACGCACGGATGACTGATCAACTACGGAGGGTTCAAAAATAAGTTGCTGGACACGACCTCCAATCACCATCACCAAAATAATGAGGATGCCAACAATATTGGTTACCACGTCCAAGAAAGAATCTTGACCAGCTAATTCTGTTTCAACGGAACGAAGACGTCGCATACTCTGACACCTTGGGGTTCTACCTTACTCTCCGACGAGAAATCGTTTGCCGCGTTGACGGTAGTTGCCGTACTACGTCCTGCCTACCTTTCCGTCGAGTCTCAAGACCACTATCAGCAAGCAATTTTTCAATGTCTTCTAGTCTTGATTGCCCATCGGCTGTCTGCGAGAGGACAAGTTGTGGATTCCAATACATACGGTCACCGGCCAGCCCCCAACCAGCAACCCTCTGATGAACATTGTGTACAAGGGGATCAATGCACTCACCAGTATCAGATCCAATGGGAATCCGCTTGATCACAGCGCGGCCTGCATCATCAAACACACGCAATTCATCAAATGAACACTCTACTTGAATTGGTCGAGTAAGTGGCACTGGATGCTCAGCAGTAGCGAGACTGGCCCAGTTCTTCCCACGAGCTTGGGCCATAGGACTCGACGTCATGCTTGCCGATAAGGCACTCCCACCAGAATCTCCAGATGCTCCTATTGCTTGCGTGGCACCCGACATCTGTTGACCGCCCTGGCTCGG
>JBDOMS010000157.1:0-3839 GCA_039831735.1 Pirellulales bacterium | reverse complement strand
GTAGGTATTGCCGGATTTTTACACCCACGACCCGTGTGGCAGCTATGAGCGCCGCACGGGTCGCTGTGTTTCGAGAATCATCTCTTCGATGAGTTCAATGGGGAGCCCTACAACATTTGATGAGCTTCCTGAAAGAAGATGGAGGGGGAGTCGGTCGTCTTGAAAACCGCATGCTCCTGCTTTGCCCTTCCACATACCGCTTGCAAGATACCACTCAAGAAACTCGTCAGTAAGCGTCTCCATTGAAAGAATGCTTTCTGCGTTTCCCAGCATCGGTGAATCTGATTCTGGGGTTCGCCAAATGCAGACGCCGGTTTGAACACGATGAATACGGCCCGATAGCTTGAGGAGCATTGCACGAGCTTCCATCTCTGTTGCTGCTTTTCCTAGGGCTTGTCCATCGACCTCGCTGAGTGTATCGCAGGCGAGAATGGTTCCCGTGCTTCCATTGGCTCTCACAGCTTCCGCTTTTACTTGAGCAAGTCTGCACACATAGTCTCCAAGCGTCTCGCCAGCACCTCGGCGCACAGCGTTTGCCTCAGCAGATTCTGGTGGAGGGACAACAGTCACTCTCCAGCCTGCTTCTTTGGCCAAAGCAAGTCTTCTGGGGGATTGGCTTGCAAGGACGATACATTCAGGTAACTCTGACATCATGGATTACATACATTCTCAGAAAAGCCGAAGAAAGCAAGGATTTTTTCCTTCCACTATTCTATTCGAGGATGAGTATGTGATGGCGATGGTGAAGCCTCCAGAGCTCCCAACGGCAAATGCTCCAAAAGGTACGGAAAGTTTATTTACCCTGGTTCAGGCCTATTTACCAACTGCCGCTTTTGTTGGTGTGGTCAGTCGTCTTGATGCGCTCGTCTCTGGAGTTGTTGTGATGGCAAAAACAAAAGCCTCTGCGGCAGGTCTGTCGAAACAATTTCGTGAACGAACAGTCAAAAAGTACTACCGTGCTGTTTGTACTGGTCGCTTTCCAGCACCACTTGGCAAATGGGTGGAATGGCGGGATGAATTGGTTCGACAAACTGTGTCTGATGGACTCGTGACAGAAAAAAAACAACATGCGGATGTGAGGTGCCGAGTGCTCAAACGAGCAGGAGAAGTTTGCCTCGTCGAACTCAATCCATCATCTGGGAGAAAGCACCAACTCCGGACACAACTGTCTCATTATGGTTGTCCAATTGTTGGAGATCGGCGGTACGGTTCACGCTTGCCATTCCCCGCAGGAATTGCCCTTCATAGCGCCTTGCTTGAATGCAAACATCCACACACAGGTCAGAAAATGTGTTTTGAAGCTCCATTGCCGGAGACGTGGAAAAACTGTTTTCCAGCATTGTTCTCGTAATTTTTTTTGTAAAATTCAGATTTTGGCATGAGGTCTTTTGTTCGATGGTGCCCCAAAGTGATTCGCTATCGAGTTCTGAGTCAACCTCTCGCAAGATTCTGCGTTTTCGGGAAGCTGCTTTGTCGAGCGGATTAATTGATTCCCGGCAGTTGGATGCTGTTGAGCAATGTGTTCGTTCTGCTGTTGAAGAAAACGTTGTAGACCAGCGAGCTTTCGACAAAGCTGTGGCCCTTGAATGTGTTCGACAAAAGATTCTCACAAAATTCCAAGCCCGTGAACTTCTTTCAGGACACACACGGTTTACCCTGGGGCAGTATCGTATGCTCAGTGAGATTGGCCGGGGAGGAATGGGCCAAGTGTTCAAAGCCGAACATGTGCTGATGAAGCGGATAGTTGCAGTAAAAGTTCTCCCGCTCTCGAAAGCCAACCCTCGTACTGAGGCGGCATTTCAGAGAGAAATTGAATTGCTGGCAAAGCTTGATCACGACAACATCATTCGAGCTCTTGATGCTGGTTATGACGGAAACGTGTATTACCTCGTGACTGAGTACATACGAGGAATTGACCTTCGGAAACAAGTTTCAAAGTACGGTGCACTTGAGCAGAATCAAGCTGTGACGGTGACGGTGCAAGCGGCTCAAGGTCTTGCGTATGCGCATTCACGTGGATTTGTTCATCGTGATGTCAAACCAAGTAATATTCTTGTCACGCACGACGGAAGAATTCTCATTTTGGATCTTGGGTTAGCCGGGGCCATGTTTGATCCTGAATCAATGAGTCCTGCAAGGAGATTAGGAACACCAGGATATATGTCACCAGAGCAAATCCAATCTCCTCAGAACGTCGGGCCAGCAACTGACATCTATGGTTTGGGATGTACGCTCTATTATCTCCTCTCAGGTCAGCAACCGTTTCCTGGAAGTTCACGGAAAGAAAAGCAAGACCGTCACCTGCGTGTCCCCCCCGTACCATTGAACGACATTCTTCCATCTTTGAATACCAGAATTGTTGAAACCGTTGAGTTGATGATGCAGCCGTCTCTCAAGCAACGAATAAGCTCGGCGCAGGAAGTGATCGATGCTCTGAAGCCATGGTGTTTGGAGAGATGGGTTCCCTTACGTTCCCGCGCGGCTCAAGCCAAGCCAGTTGCTGGAGAGCAAGGGTCTTCGTCTCGTTTTTCTGCAGCGGGCAGTGGATTGGGATCTGAGAGTGAGTCGAATCTTGAAGTTCGAGAATCGAGTGAAACATCCCGGGGAGGCGGGGATGAATCTACAAATTTCTTTATTGGTCTACCACAGCAAGGATCAGAGAATAGTTCGAAAGCAAGCCCGTTTTTCTTATGGTTATTCCGAACGGTACTCTTTTCTTTTTTGGGTGGAATCGTGGTGACAGGAGTTGTGTGGATCACGCAGTGGTTAGTTTCAGGGGAAGGTAAAAGTGCACAAATTTTTGGGGCCATCACATTTCTTTTTGTTTTTCTACTGAGAACAGTTTGGTTGGTTCAGTCGAGAGGAGAATCTCAGTCCTGACCTGATTTCCGCTGCTGACGGATGAGCGTTGACAGGCTATGCACTGACTCAACAATACTGTTTTCCTTGGACAGGTAGCTCAGTTGGTAGAGCAACGGACTGAAAATCCGTGTGTCGCGAGTTCGATTCTCGCCCTGTCCACTTGTTTTTAGGTGATTCCAACTCCGAGTGGGCGGTGGTGTTACAAGGAAAGTTACAAAAACTCTTGTTCCCACCAGCCTCCTCCGTAACGGTAGAAAAGGCTTCCTTACGGGTACTGTAAAGTGAATAGGCGAACCCGCAACCAAATCAAGCGTTTTTTTCGGAGTCTCTGCCTGACATGCTGTACTGGTTTCTACCTGAAGCGTTGCCACGTTTGCCCAGCGATTGCTTTATTGTAAATTGCCATGCTTTCCTCGGGAGAAGAAGTTGTGCCATGCGGCGACGGTTGCTTCTAACTGCTGTGCTGGCTTCTTTAACTGTTTCTGCACTCGCACAGGAGCAAAAGAAAACTGTGCGAGACCGGCTCCAGGGTCGGTGGGGCAGGACAAACCACCCGCACTCCTTCGAGGTGCGAGGATTAAAATGGTTTCACTACACAGCTAACTATCCATTCAAGCCGACGGAAACCGGGGACATTGAGTACCCGCCGGAGAAAGATTATGCGATCGTAAAAACGGCTAAGGGATATGTCTGGTGGCTATTCCCGGCGGGCGACAACGCGTTAGCGGCTGAGGTCTTCAACGCCGATGGTTCGATAGATGATAACGCTGATGGAAGAGTCTTCTATCGCGACGGCACGCGGATCCCATAAGACGGCAACGGGTTCAACCAAGCCGCAACCAAATCAAGCTTTTTTTTCGGAGTCTCTGCCGTGGGGTTCGGCTGGCGTGGTTATTCGTTGCCGCTCTTTTTAGTCATGTTCGATATTTCTCGTCGTCTTTTTTTTTGCTCGAAGGCGATGCTTCTTAGGTCATTTC
>JBDOMS010000421.1:0-3864 GCA_039831735.1 Pirellulales bacterium | reverse complement strand
ACACGAAATCTTGCGTGCCATGTGACACTGCTGGACTGCACATGGCATTGCCAACAGGCAGCAGGGCGCACTGCGGAAGCATTCCCCTACTGATAGTACCATGTGGCGCGCTGTATGTTCATGGAGAACACGTGGAATGCCATATCTCCAGGAACGCACATGGCGCACTGAATATTGCAGCAGGTGGTTCCGTTAATGTGGATATTGAAGCGATGGTCACAGATACTCTCGGACGCGTTGGGCGTTCTGGAGAGTTCCGTCTAGTCGTTGATTTGGATGCACCGAATGCACCGACGATTACGGGTGCGACGGATGACAACAACACCACTGATCCAGCTGATGATACAAGTATCGCTGATGGTGGCTCGACAGATGACTTCTCGCCGACTCTTTCAGGCACTGCAGAAGTCGGCAGTACGGTAAGCGTTTTTGCATTCCTCCCAAATAAACAAATGCTGTTCATTGACCCGTTGGATCCTTCAAAGGCTCAAGCAGACGAAACCGGAGCATGGTCATGGACGCCATCAGTGAGTTTGAGTTCGTTGGGAGCCCATTCGTTCCGTGCGATAGCGACAGACTTAGCAGGTAACTCGAGTCCTCTCGGTCAGGGCTATGAAATTATCTTGGAAGGCGATCCATCAGGACCTGTTGACCCCCCTCCTGGCCCTGTCGATCCTGGTGTAGCACCAACTATTAACGCGGTTCATCCAGAAACATCGCAGTCAATTGCCCATAATGGTAGCACGACGTCTCCAAGCCTTGTGCTGGGTGGTGTGACAGTGGCAAATAGTGCTGTGACTGTTCGGAATGGGACAGCGATTTTGGGTCTTGTCACGGCTGAATCAGATGGAACCTGGTCATTGCCAGTCAGTGGCCTCGGATACATTACGCATCATTTCACTGCAGAGGTAAATGAATTGAGGAGTGATCCACTCAGTATCACAGTTTTACAAACCACGGGCTCCTCACCCATTTCAGTCACGGGTTCGTGGGGACCTCAATTGCCAAACGGTAATAATCACATCTACCTCGACTTCAATCAGGCAGTCAGTGGTGTTGCAATGGAGGTTATCCGTCTTGTCCACAATGGAAGAACAGTTTCCCTTCGGGGCTCTACTCTGACAAATGTGGATGACTCAAGATACCAGCTCACGTTACCAAGCCGATTCCGAACCCAGGCAGGTTCCTACCAGATTATGTTGACCGCGGAGTACATCCGAAGCGTCTCAGATCCAGGCAACAGTTTGGATCCAGATGACTCAACTGTTGATCTTCCAGATGCCGGACTCACCTAATTCAACGCGTATTCCTGAAGCAGGATATGTTTCATTGCGGTAGCAATTATGCTGTGGTTGTGAGCATTTTTCTTGATAACCATTCGACAACGCGACTCGATCCACGTGTACTGAAGGCCATGATGCCATGGCTTACGGATCATTATGGGAACGCGGGAAGTACAACGCATGCAATGGGGCGTGATGCTCGTGACGTTGTTGAGTTATCAAGAGATACGATCGCCTCAGTTGTTGGTGCATCGGCACGGGAGATTGTATTTACCAGTGGTGCAACTGAGAGTAATAACCTGGCAATTCTTGGGACGGCCTCTCGACATGCAGACGGTGGACACCTTGTAACGATCGAAACGGAGCATCCTGCTGTTCTCGATCCGTTTGATCACCTTGAGAGAAAGGGGTATGCCGTTACTCGGCTCCCAGTCGAGAGAATGACCGGTCTGCTTGATTCTGCTGTGCTCAAGACGGTGCTCCAAGCTGAAACCTTTCTTGTGTCGATCTCACTTGCGAATAATGAAATCGGAACGATTCAGGATATCCCATCTCTAGCCGGAATTGTTCATGACTGTGGAGCTGTGCTTCACGTTGACTGTGCACAGGCTGTTGGAAGAGTTCCTCTCAATATGGATGCGCTTGGTATTGATCTTGCGAGTTTCTCAGCACATAAATTCCATGGTCCGAAAGGTGTGGGCTCGCTGTATGTTCGGCGTCGAGATCGTCCGGTGCGAGTGGACCCTTTGGTCTATGGCGGAGGGCAGGAGCGGGGTATGCGAAGTGGAACCCTGAACATACCTTCGATTGTTGGAATGGCTGAGGCGGCACGACTGGCTCAGCACCATGGTGAATCAGAGTCCTTCATAATTGGGAAGCAGCGGAATCGGTTATGGGAATTCCTCGAAAGAGATATTCCTGATATCGCGATCAACGGTCCATCACTGAGCAATGAGGCGACACGGCTTCCAAACAATCTCAATGTTCATATTCCCGGTGTGGATGGCCAAACACTTCTCTCGACCCTTGCCAATGAGGGGCTCGCGATCAGTGCGGGAAGTGCGTGTTCATCTGAGAATCCAAGGCCAAGCCATGTTCTTCAGGCCATCGGCCTATCGGAAGATGAAGCACGATCCAGCCTGCGGTTTGGATTATCGAGGTTTACGAGCGATCAAGACATCAAGCAGGCTGCTGCACTGGTCGCAGCCGGCGTGAAAAAACTTCGATGCCTGTAGTCCTGTTCATGGCGTGGACTTGGCTTGAGGGTTTGAAGACACTACAATAAAAGTGGTTGGACGCATTTCGTTTGCGGAATGTATTTCGCTTTGGATGAACACGCAGGAGAACTCCATACAATGTCAATCACGCTTAGTGAAAAAGCAGCTGGTGAAGTAAAGAAGATTATTGCTGACCAGAAACTGCCCCCAGAAACAGTTCTTCGAGTTGGTGTGGCTGGTGGCGGCTGCAGTGGATTTCAATATTCACTTGGTTTTGATACGGCATGGGATCCCAAGGTCGATTCAAAGTCGGACCAACATGGCATACCAGTTGTGGTTGACAAAAAGAGTGACCTTTTCCTTGATGGAACCACGCTGGACTTTCACGAAGGGATTGATAAGCGAGGTTTTACCTTCAATAATCCAAATGCTACAAAGAGTTGTGGCTGTGGAAGTTCTTTTCAGGCCTGATCTGCCGCATTGCTCCTCGCAGGATGAATATCTCCACGACAGGAGGATCTGTGGCTAAGGATAAAGTTCACATTGTCGGTATTGGAGACGATGGCCTTGAGGGTATGACTGCCCAGGCTCTCAAAGTGCTTGAATCAGCAGACGTACTCATTGGTCCAGAAATCTGTCGTTCATTGCTCACACAAGAACTCGCTGATCGCCTTGACGTTGCAGCTACTCTCGATGATCTGTGTGCGCGGATCGAAAGAGCTGGGGATACACAACTTGTCGTGTTGGCATCAGGAGATCCTCTTTTTTACGGCACAGCCAGATATGTCTGTAGTAAACTTGGCAAAGATCGATTTGAAGTCGTTCCTCACGTGAGCAGTATGCAGTTGGCATTTGCACGGGTGAAGGAGTCGTGGGAGGAAGCATATCTGGCAAATGTCTCAGGTCAGCCCATTGAACGCGTGATTGAGAAGATACGCTCAAGCGATACGGTCGGTCTCTTTACGAGTGAAGCATGGCCACCAACACGTGTCGCCGAGGCCTTATTGGACAGTGGCATTGATTCTTTTCAGGCGTACGTGTGTGAGAATTTGGGATCGCCTGATGAGCGAGTAACACACGGCAACTTGCAAGACATTGCTCACGATGCATTTGGCCCACTCAATGTCATGATTCTTGTGCGAAAGGCTCGTATCACGGATGCCGCCGGGCACAATGCAAGTCGCCTCTTTGGGAATCGAGATGAAAGTTTTCTTCAATCGCGTCCGAAGCGGGGGCTACTGACTCCTGCTGAAATCCGTTCATTGGTTCTTGCCGAACTCGCAATTCAACCCTCTAGCATCGTTTGGGATGTTGGTGCGGGCAGTGGATCTGTCAGCCTTGAGGCAGCACGTCTAGCTCACTCC
>JBDOMS010000569.1:0-3865 GCA_039831735.1 Pirellulales bacterium | reverse complement strand
TTATGTGTGAGTTGTTCACACATAAGATTGCCTTGCCATCACTTTTTGATGAGTTACGCCACGGAGAAAGATCGACATGCTGGTCAAGAGTCAATGGTACAAGTTATTTGGGTTGATTACGTTTGCAGCGTTAGCTGCTCATGCTGTTAATGTCGAGGCGGGATGGCATCACCGTTACGGTGGCGGTTCATCAGGCGGTTCATCAGGCGGTTCATCAGGCGGTTCATCAGGCGGTTCATCAGGCGGTTCATCAGGCGGTTCATCAGGCGGTTCATCAGGCGGTTCATCAGGCGGTTACAGCCATGCGTCATCAGGTTCATCAGGGGGAAGCTACGGTTCCTCCGGAGGAAGTTGGGGCTCTCGCAGATCACATCGTCAGGCAATGCGTGCATATCGGCACTCACTGCATTCGAGTCACGGCTCATCTGGCGGTAGTTCCGGAGGTTCATCAGGGGGATCATATTCTTATGGTGGCTCATCTGGTGGTTCCTACTCTTATGGCGGATCCTCAGGCGGTTCATCTGGTGGATATTATCCTTCTACTGGTTATTCCACTATGTCTGGCTTGTCATCAAGTATGCCTGTTGAGGCTTACAAAACAGTCGAGCCATCAGCAGCTGCGGGAAGTGGTGCGGAGGCTGTTTCACCAGCTGAAAAGCCAGCGTCCGAGGATTCAACAGCGGTTCCATCCGACGGTGCGATGCTCACAGTTGAGGTTCCAGCTGATGCCTCGATTTTCGTAAATGGCGTGAAGACAAAGGCTACTGGAGAAGTTCGTCGTTATATTTCACGAGGCCTCGTCGCTGGAAAACAGTATCAGTTTACTGTTCGGATGTCACTGGAGCGTGAAGGTGTTGAAACTGAAGAATCTCGTGTGGTTTCACTAGGCGCAGGGGAAGGCTCTCATCTGTCTTTCAGTCAGTTTGGAGAAAACCAATCGCTTGCCAATGAGACGGCACCAACAACCACTGTCACACTGCATGTGCCTGCTGACGCCAAAGTATGGCTTGCTGGCAATGCAACTGGCTCGAGCGGTGAAACGCGTCAATTCGAGACTACAATGTTACCTGCTGGAAGATCATGGAAAGACTATGAAATCCGTGTTGTGAGTGTCATAAACGGTCAGCAGAAAGCTGTTTCAAAAATCATTGACCTGAATGCTGGCGAGTCAGTTGAGTTCTCGATTGATCCATCGCTTGACCTGGCCACACTTGCTGATGCTACTGCGTCACTGCAATAGCGGAATCTGAATTGGTAAGAGTTCCACTGAAACTCCTGCAGGAAAGCCCAAGTCCTGCAGGAGTTTTTTCGTACTGGGAACTGGCTCATGGCTTGGTAAAGTAACAGCATGAGTTGCGATAAGAAATGGCCACTTTGGCAGAGAAGTATTGTTTCAATAGCCATTTGTGCATATTTATTACTTGTGTTGTTGCCTCCATTGGCCGGTCCGCCGCCAGCAAGCCTGCTGGCTGACCGATTGCTTCAACCTTTTCGTCCCTTCGTGGGCGCTCTTGCACTTGGGCATGGCTATAGATTTTTTGCACCCAATCCTGGTCCAGGGCACTCTTTCCAGTGGTCAGTACAAATGTCAGATGGTACGAGACGTTCGGGTACTATTCCTGATGCTAGGAGCGATTGGCCACGATTGTTATACCACCGGCGATTCATGCTCCCAGAAAAAATTGCATTGCTGGTGCCTCTCAATGGTGCGCCATCGGAAGTCGTGGTTGATGCGAAAAGAGAGTGGCAGCCTTTAGTGATGGATATTGCTGCTCGTATTCTGGAGCAAGAGCAGGGGAGCCAAGTGGAGTTGACGCTCGTTGAGCACTATTTGCCAACACCGGAAGACGTTCTTGAGGGCAGGGCAGGGGAGGACATGTTTATTCCTCTTGGCACATATGCTTTGGCGAAGAGGACTATCCCATGAGAGCGTCTTTGAACAGGCCCCAGCGCTGGACCGGAGCGTCATGGCTAAGCGATTGGGGTGATGCATGGAACCGATTCTGGTTTACTCCTTCTGAGCCTCTCGTACTGGCTGTAATTCGTATCGCAACAGGACTTTTGCTTACGTGGTCAATGGTGGTGTGGTTCCTTGATGTCGATGCTTTTTTTGGAATGAATGGTTGGCAAACTCCAGAAAATGTTTGGCGATCAAATGATCAGCCGTGGCAATGGAGTTGGTATTTTGTAGCAGTCTCACCCTCATCAGTACGAGTACTCTGCGGTATTACATTGATTGCTGCTTTGCTACTGACGCTGGGCTTGGCAACTCGCCTTGCTGCGATTGTTTCTTTAGTTGGTCTGGTGAGTGCTGTTAACCGAGCACCGCTCAATGTATTTGGATTCGATGACACGCTCGGTTTGCTGATGATCCCTCTCGTCATTGGTCCGGCTGGTGCAGTTCTCTCGCTAGATCAATTCATTTTTGCAAGAAATGCCACGTCTTCGGTGCAGGCGAATATTGCTCTGAGATTGCTACAAGTGCAACTGTGCATCGTCTATTTCTTTGCTGGCTGTGGGAAACTGCTTGGCGCGAGTTGGTGGGAAGGGACGGCACTCTGGGGTGCTGCTGCAAACATTCAATACCGAACAATCGACATGACGTGGACTGCCGCACATCCATTCCTTGTAAACGGCGTTACATTGATTGCCTTATTCTGGGAGGTGTCATATGCAGCGCTCATTTGGCCTCGTCTCACAAGGCCAATTGTTTTGATAATGGCTGTGCTGGTGCACTTGGGAATTGGCCTTACCATGGGCATGATGGAATTTGGGCTCGCAATGCTTGTTGCAAATTTGGCATTTGTTCCAGTTGATTTGTTTGATCGTATATCGTTTGACCGGATTTCCCTGAAAAGATGAAAGTCATTTCATGATTGACACATTGGCAGTTGTCGGCGCTACTGGCGCTGTTGGTCGCATTATTCTTTCTCTCTTGATTGAGCGAAATTTTCCAATGAAGCGACTGAAACTCCTTGCATCTCCTCGTTCGGCTGGAAAACCGATTACGGTAGCTGGCCGAACATTTGATGTTGAAGTTCTGACTCCAGAAGCATTTGAGGGAGTTCAATTGGCTATCGGAAGTACGCCAGATGAAGTTGCGGAAGAATTCGTTCCATGGGCTGTTGGGAAGGGTACTGTTGTTATTGATGAGAGTGCACATTTTCGTATGGATCCTGGCGTTCCCCTGGTCATTCCAGAGGTGAACGCTTCAGCGATAGAAAAACATCAAGGCATTATTGCAAGCCCAAACTGCTCAACGACGCAGATGGTCATGGTCATGAAGCCTCTCCACGATGCAGCGAAGATCAAACGCGTGGTCGTAAGTACCTATCAGGCTGTGAGTGGTGCAGGGTTAGCAGCAACTTCTGAGCTGGAGCAGGGGACGATTGCGTGGCTCAAGAACGAATCGGAGAAGTATGAGGTTTTCGCTCATCCCATTGCTGGAAACTTGATTCCTCAAATCGGTTCTCATCGTTCTGGAGGAGTGACAAGCGAAGAACTGAAGATGGTGCTTGAAACAAAAAAGATTTTTGAAGACGACTCGATAGGGGTTTGTGCAACATGTGTGCGAGTGCCCGTTGCAACAAGTCATAGTGAATCAATTCTTATTGAAACAGAGAAAAGAATTTCTGCTGATCATGCCCGTGATCTTTTGGCTAATGCGCCTGGCATTCAGGTTGTTGATAATTTGGAAAAAGGTATCTATCCCATGCCCCGATCAAGCAGCGGGAATGATGAGGTGTTTGTTGGAAGAATTCGTGAGGATACATCAAGCCCGACGGGCATTGCCTTGTGGTGTGTTTCGGACAATCTGCGAAAAGGTGCAGCAACAAATGCCGTTCAAATTGCAGAGCACGTAGTC
>JBDOMS010000142.1:0-3871 GCA_039831735.1 Pirellulales bacterium | reverse complement strand
TTCTTGAACTTGATCAAGTTCAAGAACTGCCTGACTTATGTACCATGAAGCAAGACTCAGGGCGCCGGTACGACGCACTCGACGCGCAGCCCGCCCGACAAGCTCTTCACCGATTGCTGTCAGTAACTGCTGGAAGTCTGATGCTGGCACAAGACCAGCTGCCGAACACCGCACAGCCTCAAGGGCATCAAGCCGAAATATCTTCGGTACTAAGAAACCTTGAGATTCGAGTTCTTTTTGCCAGTCGTCTCGAATATCTGGATCACGTGAGGCATGTGTTTGAACAAAGAAAAGCGGACGACCAGGAGCAAACGATTGAAGTTCTCGAGCCATAATCCATGATCGATACTTCTGAGCAGTTGCCACAACAAGCAAGACATCACAGGCAGGCAGAACAGTAGCCAGCATGTCTCGATTCCGATTGGTATCACTAGGACGTGATGTCTCCTCCTGGGATGTATTCTGTATTTCTTCCTGTGTGTCTGGGTCAGGACAATCAATCAAAACGATGTTTGCAACCGTTGGTGCTTCACTTCTTACAACACGAGCCTTCATTGCATCTATTGGTAACCACGATGGATCTACACCATCTGCAATCACCACAATCGGTGTTGTTGTGGTTGGCCTGGAAACATCACTGGCAGTCGTCACCTCTCGCCCTGCCAGAGCATTGACAAGTGTACTTTTCCCTGTCCCGGTTCCACCGACGACTCCGATAACCAGCATCCTTGAGAGCTCACGACGGGCTCGCTCAAGGCGGGGTTCTACTTGCTCCCACTCAGATCGAATCCGACGCGCGGGTGACCAGGGAATCTCCGAACAGGCCCAAGATTTAAGTGATTCGACCAATTCATCAAAGTGGTGAAAATCGGAAACTTGGATCTCGTCGTCAGACGGATTTTTTCTAGGATCTTCACTCATTGGGACAACTCCCGTTTACATTGTTCAAGAGCCTTGCGAGCTTGCGTAAAGCCCGGACATGCACCTGCTGCAGCTAGGCGATTAATCTCATCAAGGCGATCACCCAAGACAACGTTGTGAAGTGTTTCCGCAAGAACACGACTCCGCTCTGCCGACCATCCAGCAAACAATGACTCAATGAGCGGCTTGAGGCCAGCTACTGTCATGCCAAGGGCGCCTTCACCAGCAACTGTCGCTGCTCCCCCAACGACCACATCGCCTACATGATGCACAAATGTCGAAAGGCCACCGGCAGTAGCTGCCGCAGCAGGCACAACGGCAGCACCTGCCATTGCAAGACCAACTGTAACTGCTGGCCGGGCGACAGCCCCAACATTTAGGCCGGCAAGTATCCAAGCCACCATTTCAGGGTTATCTTTCGCAAAGGCATCGAGTTTGTCTCGTGCAAATGCACGGTAGTCATCCGTAACAATGGGCAGAGCGGCATGTCGCTGCTCAAGATCGGAATACCAGGCCGTTCGATCACCTGTAAGAAGCCGACTTCCGAGCACCTGATTCAGGTGTGGATTCACACGACATGTTTCATCAAGCTTTTCGATAAAGTCACTCATTGCTCGCTTTAGAGCAGCGAGCTCCGCAGCTGCATAGTCTTTTTTTCTCTGTTGCTCAGAGCGGGTAATTCCCACTCGCCGGGCAGCCCATTTCATGCCAGTTCCTGCGAGATGATAGGCTCGACTCACTGTGAGATCAAAGCCAGAGCGACGTGGCTTGAGCCATTCCCATATTTCATTCCACACAATTTCACGAGGGGGTGTTGGCATCTCAACACATACTTGACCTTCGTGCGAAAGTAAGTTTTGAGCCTCCTTCCACTGTAGCGATACCTGCTCGAAATGATCGAGCCACATACTGAGTCCAGTATTGGAATCAACGACGACACGAAAAGCACCCTCCATTGCCCTGATTTTTATCTGATCAAAGCTACTCCCCGATAGCCTTTTCCTTATTTCAATTTCACTACCGTCAGAAGAATACTCTGATAGTTCGTGAAACGGCAGGCTCCCAGCATCAGCAGCAGATCTATCAAATGGAACAGCATAAACTGCCATTGGATTCGCGTCTGTCTCGGCTTCGAAAGTCTCTAGCCAGCCAGCTATGGTGTGTCTTTGAGCAGGCCAATCCACCATATTAAAAATAATGATTATCGTTTTTCTAGCTAATGCGGCTGCTCGAAAAAAATCACGGATTGTTACATCGTTGTATTTTTGTTGTGTCAAAACAACTACAACTATGTCACACGCATTTTGAATCAACTCAGCTCGACGCCAATTGCTTTGGAGTGTGCCATCGATATCTGGTGTATCAAGAAGCACCAAATCCTCTGGATGTGTACCGTTCACCTCCTCTCGCCAAATCAGAATATCTGTCTCCGTAGGATCAAGTGCCGCATCTTCATGCGTCCATTGACGGACAGTGAATCCTGGAAAAAGTTTTTCTAAATTAAGTCTTTTTGCTGCGCCTTTTGGCAAACTTGCTACTGGGTGTCGAGTGCGGGCAGCCTCTGGCACTGAACGACTGATCTCACTCCCGGCTAACATATTTGTAATCAAACTTTTTCCAGTATTCGTTCCCCCACACACTGCAGCTACCAAAACAGGTTCATGATCGAGTTGAGGTCGTAGTTTTCCAAACAGAACACCGTGCCAATCGGTCCCATGTGGATCCTCCACTCCCATAGCTTCAGCAACAGGCTCAAGCACCTCTACACACGAACAAAGTTTGCGTATGCAATCCGCCCAAGCAGTGAATACTGCAGGAAATGCACGAGAATCTTGTTTGGGATCTATTTCGTGCACGTTGTTCTCTCTGTTCGTGCTGCGTCAGGTTTCCTCATTGCCGCACAATTTCGAAAGGTCTAAACTAATGTGAGTGGTTCGAATGTCACGATTCACATGAAGCAGTTTGTCCTCTTTGGAGACTCTTCGCAAATCATCCTCTAAGAAATCCCTGTTGAATGATTGAACGCCGACCGCTATTTCCTGGTGTTATTGAAATCAACCATCAAGCTGGATATCGCATAGGTTGCAGCGTTTATCTCGTTTTTGATGAGAGAGATTGGGTCCTTATTGACATTGGTTATGACGAAACGGTTGAGGAGATTATCGAGCTTATTCGTCAACTTGACTTCCCGCTCTCTCAGTGTCGCGCATTAGTGGCTACGCATGCAGATGTTGACCACATCCAAGGTCTTTCTAAGGCGAAAAACATACTAAAAGCTCCAGTATTGGCTCATCCAAAGGCTGTCTCCACCCTTGAGTCCGGTGATCCAATTAAGACGTTTGCTGAAATTGCCGCACAAAACATTCACATGCCGATGCCACCTGTAAAAATTGACAGGGAAATAAGTGATGGAGATGTGATTCAGGTTGGCTCTCAGCAAATTAAAGTCTGGCACACTCCCGGACATACAGACAGCCAACTGGCTTTCCAATTTAGTAACCTTCTTCTCTCTGGTGATAACATCTATCGAGATGGATCGGTAGGTGCCATTGACGCACATCATGGAAGTGACATCCCCTCATTTATCAGATCTCTTCAACGCATCCGTGAGAGTGATGTCACTTGGCTTCTGCCGAGTCATGGCCCTGTGTTTCATAAAGATGATGAACTTCTTTCGAAGACAATTTCACGCCTTGAACATTATTTGACTCTCGCAGATTTTGGCACGTGTGCTCCCCACTGGCCACTCATCGATGAATGGGACCGTGAATTAGCTGAAGGCCGAATGCCAACAGAGGCTTGAGCCTCGGATCACCATGCGTTACACCACGCACGCATATGCGATATTATTTTCTCAGTGTTATGACGAACGTTGAGTGAGTGTGTCTTATGCCAAGGTCAAAAAATCAAGTAGGACATGGATGGGACTCTGAGTCTGGACTTTCTCCTC
>JBDOMS010000123.1:0-3888 GCA_039831735.1 Pirellulales bacterium | reverse complement strand
ACAGACCCTATCAAAACGTTTTGTTGCCGAGGGCTGCGCTGTCGCTGACTTTGACAGGGACGGGCATGCTGATATTACAGCAGGAAACGGCATATGGTTTGGCCCAAAATTCAGTGAACGCATTACCTTTACACCACCAGCAAATAATCCTTCTGGTCCTTCGAAAACTCCCTATGATCCCAAGCGTGGTTATTCTGATTACTTTTTGGCTTTCACATATGACTTTAATGGCGATGGGTGGTCTGATATTTTAGTCTACGGACTTCCGGGAAAACCGGCACTTGTTTTTGTCAATCCACAAGGACGCGACAAAGGATACTGGTCACAGCATGCCGTGTTTGATATTGCAGATGGTGAATCTCCTGGCCTGAGAGACATGAATGCTGACGGGCGACCTGAACTCTTTGTCCACTCGAGCGAAGGAAATAAGAAAGGTGGTCAACTTGGTTTTGCCGAGATCGATTGGCAGCGACCTCTCGGCAAAGCTGCGTTTCACCCAATCACGCCACGATCACCGGAAAACGATAAGAAGTATTTTCGCTACACACATGGCTCAGGGACAGGGGATATGAACGGTGATAACCGTGTTGATATCCTCACGAAGGATGGCTGGTTTGAACAACCGCATTCTTCAGAATCACAGATGTTCTGGGAATTTCACCCCGGTCCTTTTTGTCCTCCAAATGCACGAGGTGGTGCACAAATGTATGTTCGAGATGTGAATGGGGATGGACGTAGTGACGTCATTACAAGTCTTGATGCTCATGGGTATGGCCTTGCGTGGTTTGAGCAAAAAGAGGATGGATCCTTTCGTGAACATATCATCCTTGATCCCACACCAGACGACCAAACAAACGGAATTTCTTTTAGCCAATTACATGCTGTAGCAATGACTGATATCGACGGGGATGGACTTGATGATATTGTTACAGGCAAACGACGTTGGGCCCATGGCATTAGTGGAGATGTCGAACCAAATGCCCCACCTGTATTGTATTGGTTTGGTTTAGAACGCAATGACAGTGGTGAGGCTACTTTTGTGCCACACTTAATTGATGATGACAGTGGTGTCGGCACACAGGTCACAACAGCTGATCTTAATAATGACGACCGTCCAGATATTATTGTGGCAAATAAACATGGTGTGTTTGCTTTTCATCAACAGTAGCCAGATGTCTTCACTAGAGCTCAGATGTATCCGTGAATCCCTCAACAACGTCTTGTGATGTCCTCGTGGTTGGCGCAGGAGCAGCTGGACTTTTTGCAACTCTTTGGGCGGGGAAAACGGCTCGGCAGGTAAATTGTCCTGCTTCGATCATAGCCCTCGATGGCGCGAGAAAACTTGGTGCCAAAATACTTGTCGCTGGGGGTGGTCGTTGTAATGTTACACACGATAAGGTCACAGAGGCTGATTTTGCAGGCAGTACGCCAGCAGCAATTCGAAAAGTCCTCAGGCAGTTTACGGTCGCCGACACCCTAAATTTTTTCCAGCAAGTTGGAGTTGAGCTAAAGCGAGAAGCGACAGGCAAGCTTTTTCCAGTATCTGACTCAGCTCACACCATTCTTACAGCTCTTCTGGACGAAACGAAAAAAAATGGCGCAGCCATCAGATACCCAGCAGATGTCACAAACATTGAAAAACATGGAACGGTTTTTAGAGTAACCACACGCTCTGAAATATTCACCGCGCAACGCGTCATTCTCTGCACTGGTGGCAAATCTCTTCCAAAATCAGGGAGTGATGGCAGAGGCTATGCACTTGCTCAACGCTTAGGTCATTCGTTGAGTGAACCAATTATCCCTGCTCTTGTACCTCTTCTTCTTCCAAACAAGCATTGGATTACACAACTTTCTGGCCTTAGTATTAAGACAGAAGTCAGACTCCTTGCACACTCGGGAAAACAGCTCACTGCATGTCGTGGAAGCACCCTTTGTACGCATACTGGGCTGTCAGGACCAAGCATTCTTGATATCAGTCGTCACTTTATTATGTCGAAGTCGGTGGATCCTTCTGTTTCTCTTGTGATCAATTGGCTCCCTGAAAAAAAGCCTGAGGATATTCATCAAGAGCTTATCGATCTCAAGTCTCGAGGAGTGCATTCCTTTCTTCGCAGGTATCTTCCCAATCGGCTTGCCCAAGCATTATGTGCGCAAGCCGATGCCCCATTATCCGGTGATCTTTCTCGGGATGCAAGAAAACGACTTGTAAAAATATTAACGGCAACACCCATCGGTATTATCGGTGACCGTGGATTTCGTGTCGCGGAAGCTACCGCTGGTGGCATACCGTTATCTGAAGTAAGGCTTCATACGATGGAAAGTCGTATCGTACCTGGACTTTTTCTGGCTGGCGAAATGCTCGATGTTGATGGCCGGATTGGTGGATTTAATTTCCAGTGGGCCTGGTCAAGTGGTTTTGTAGCGGGCTGTCATGCGATGCAATCTGTTCTGCAACACGGTAACAACACACATCCACAAGTCTGACATCGATTTCATACGGACAACGTGTCGCTACTGTCTCATCAACGACTGTCACTCCAGATTGTCGATACCTATTGGGAATGTTGAATGGTATCAACCATAATTTAGCTGGGACACTGACTCTCTAATAAACAAAGTCCTGGTCTTGGAAGGTCAACGAACACATGCCTTCCTTTGCACAAACCTACGCTCTTATTGCACTAGACAACACAACGGCACTTAGGATACCGAGGCTTTTTCTGTCGTTTTGGATGCGTGTACTTGATTCTGTTGTGAAGACTCTAGCACCTGATATGGATACATGCCGGTTCTCAGATCAATTGTTTTGAGGCTGCGACGACTGGCTTTCTTCCATACATCGGCCTTATGAAAGAGATGCTGTATTGCTGCTATGACCTGATCAACACTCACATCAATGACTGCTTTCGAATGATTGGGGGGCTGCACAAGAATTGATTGTGTCTTCCATGGCCTCCACTGACGCTGATCTGTTTGCCCACAGATCTTGACAATAGGCACACCAAAGGATGCTGCAACATGTGGCAATCCTGTGTCTACACCGATGCACACATCCATTCGTGAGAGGAGCGCTGATACCTCACCAAGCGAACACTGTTGGCTGAAGTCATGAACATGTGATGCAACATGAGGGGGCAGACTCTGATGTAGTTCCTTATGCATATCAAGGTCTGCTGATGAACCGCACAGAAACACTTCACATCCAAAGCTTTCAATGAGCCAAAGCAGGACTTTAGACATGTGCGGTATCCGCCAGTTCCTTACTGAGTCGCTTGCTTTGGGAGATATAAAAACTCTTGGTTTTTTTGGAGGTATCGACTCAAGCAGTTGATCGACTTTTCGACCGGATGATTCAGACACCCAATTCTCGTTGTGGCCATCATCAAGCGTAATACCCTCAGCTCGCAGCAGATCAAAAGATAGTTCTACTTCATGCTTTCCTTTTCGAAAAGGCACTTTGCGAGTCAGGAACAGACCTCGTCCATCCCGAACGGCACCAACGCGATGGGGAATTCCAGCTAACCATGCTAACAAACCAGTTGAAAGGGATCGCTTCAAAATAAATGTTTGATCATATCGACGACGTCGAATCCAACGCGCTGTTGATACAATATTTGTAAATGAATTGGGGACCACTTTATTAATACGTTTTGGTCGTTCCCATACCACAAGCTCATTCTTATACGGACAATCTGCAAGAATTTGGCCAGCACCAGGCTCAACGAGCACATCAATAATTGCATGTGGGTACTGCCTTCTCAGATTTCTTAGAAAAGGAATGGCAAGAACCGTATCTCCAATAAATCGATTGCGGATGACCAGTATTCGTTTTTGCTGCTTTTGTTGTTCGGACTTCATGCTAACCACCTCTTGACTCTGTCCTAACGC
>JBDOMS010000285.1:0-3900 GCA_039831735.1 Pirellulales bacterium | reverse complement strand
TCCCATTGAAACTCCACAGACCAGTGCTGGTTCATTAATGTTTAGAGCATCAAGAATGGCGATAGCATCGTCAGCCATGCCTTCGATACTCATGATGGGGGCGTTGGGTGATGAATCACCAAATCCTCGCTGATCAGGAATAATGATTCTAAATGTACGAGCCAGTGATTCCTGAGCCTGCCACATATTGTGGTCAAGTGGGAATGCATGGAGAAGCAGCAAGGGGACGCCATGTCCTTTTGTGTGAACGGCAAATTCTGTACCAGCAGCGGAAATGATACGAGGAGGATCCATAGTCATTTCTCGTTTTGCTGTGAAGCCGCCAGATCCTCAAAGGTCTTCAGATTTTTCTGAATCAACTGGCTATGTGGTTCGTGTCTCATGGCAAGTCTTTGTGTACGAATGGCCTCGGGGTAATCGCCTGCGGCTGCGTAGCAGTGAGCAAGCGTATCTAAATAACTGGCACTATCGAACGATTTGCGAAGTGAGATTTTTGAGTAACGAAGAGCTTTTGAGAGATCTCCTTCAGTATTGGAGACAAGCCAGGCATATTCGTTGTAGGGATTGGGATCTTCTGGAACCTGTTTGATATCGTCTTCCATTCTAGTAAGAGCGGAATGGATGCGATCAAGAGCGGCTTCCTTTTGGGCTGGGTTTTGGTGGAGCCTATAGAGGGCAATAAGAGCATCTACATCTGGAGCATTTTTTACAGAGGCCTTTTCAAGAAGTTGTCGCTCAGTTTCTATATCCCCATCCTCTCTTGCGGCACACGCACGAAAATAATGAGCACGAGACTTCGTCAAAGCAGGGTCACGGCCAATTTGCTCAAGTGCCGTCTGGCGTGGACCTGAGTCCTCACCAACGCATCTTTCCAATACTCCTGCGGCTTCGGCATCTCGACTACGGTCATGGAGAAACTCAGCATACATAACAGATGCTAGAACCTGTTGCTGGGGTGGGGATTCATCATTATCAACAACCGATGTGTATTCACGCATGGCCCAGTCACCAGCTCCCCACTTTGCAAGTAGAATGCCAGCACGCAGACGATCAACAAAATTCATGTCCTGATTATCAAAAGCCGTTCTCGCAAGTTGCTCAGCTTTTGGATCATCTTTCCGTGTTCTTTCACACATCGCCTGTGCAAAACGTAATACTGAGTTATTCAGTACCGCTGGATCTGCATTTGTTGGAATATCATCAACAACATCGGGAAGCCCATGGGCGGCAGCCCAGATCATCGTATCTGCAATATTTGATGCAGTTTGAAGTGGATCGTCGTCAGTTGAAAGAAAGTCTTCAAAAGCCTTTTTTACAATGTCACGCGCCTCGGCAGGTTTTCCATTGTCAATCAACATGAGAACAAGGCAACGTTCAAAAATTCGTTGTGTTGTTTGACCAAGATCACGGGTAATGGCAGCAGAGCCTTCATCACCTTCGCTGTTTTGGTTGGCGGAGGCAGCTTCATCAGAAGGCCGGGCACGATCTAACAGCTCAATAAATATTTTGGCTTGTTCCAAAGCTTTTTGTCGTTCTTGAACAGAGTCAGCATGGCTATATGTTAGGAGATGTATTAGAAGTTGAGACGTTGGTCTTTGGCTACGTCCAAGACCGCTGGCAATGTGTTTTGATAGGTTTTGCCAATAAGGATCGTTGGGAGTCCATTCACGAATGAGTAAGGCTGTGGCTACCCGAGATGCAGTTACATCTCGATCAAGGCGGGCAATACGAGCAAGAGGGGTGATGCCGGTAGTATGTTCTAACCTCAGCAACCAGTGCATAAGCAGCACACGATTTGCAAGTGACTTGGATTTATAGTCTTTCAGAAGATTTTGGACTTCAGGTGAGTCTGTTGGGGCATCCACGGGTATAGAATCTGCCAACCAACTCGCACGTAAGGCAACTTCGAGATCATCACTCATTTCGGCTGCTGCAAGTAATTGATCGATTGCTGCAACACCTAGTTCATCAAGCTCTGCTGCAGCTTGTTCGCGACGGCCATACTGAGGATCACCTAACTGTTCAATAAGCTTTGCAATATGATCGTCACTTGGAGAAGCCAGCGCAGGCGCACAGGCAATGACCATGAGGAAGACAAACACGAAAAATCGAAGAAGCCCCATCATGAGGCAAACCTACTCCGGAGAAAGACCTAAATCCTGAATGGTAACCAAAGACTCTAGAGGAATACCCTGTGCTGCTAAAGTTTGTTCAGCTCCCGCAAGACGGTCGATAACAGTGATGACTCGATCAACGACCAAACCAAATTCGTGAATGCGTTCAATCGCAAGAAGCGAGGACCCGCCTGTTGTAATGACATCTTCCAAAACAACGACATGCTGACCTTTCTCAACAGGGCCCTCAACATAACGCTGCATGCCGTGGCCCTTTGCCTCCTTGCGAACCATAAAGCCTTTGAGTGGAATTTCTGCGACTCCTGCCATGGTCACAACGGCGCTTGTTACAGGATCAGCACCAATAGACATACCGCCAACGGCCTGTGGCAGGCAGCTATGGTGAGTGAGGCGTTCGAGAATTGCTTTTCCGACAATCATCGATCCATGCGCATCAAGCAGGACTTGTTTGGCATCAAGGTAGTAAGATGCTGTTTTCCCTGATGCGAGCGTAAACGTACCACGTGTGAGAGATTTTTCTCTCACGAGATCGATGAGTTCAGAAGTGAGGGATGATTCCGGTGGAGAGGGAGTAGTTTCCGATTTCATACTAAAATAGTATAGCGAGGCTCCTGTCATTTTTGACTCTTGAGTTCGGCATTTTAGAATTATTGGTGTAGAAGTGTGAAAAAGGAAATCCCATGTAGCGGGGCAGTGATGCGTTTGTCACGAGATTGGTTTTGGGGAAGAATCGTCGTTTTGACGATAGTTACCGTACTCTTGCGTGGTCAATTGTTCGCTGCCCCGGCTAAAAATCCATCTGGCGTAATGCTTACGTTACGCTTGCCCATTACAGGAAATCGTGATGTTCAGCTTGAATCAGTGATTTTGAAAAATCTGGAAACGCTGAAGGAAGACCCATCTGTCCGGGGGGTGCTCGTCATTCGATTTAGTAATCCTGATGATGATGGTCAGTTAGGAAGTGACTTTGGTCGTTCACTGGATTTAGCAAGATTTCTTACAAGTGAACGTTTGGCTGGAGTCAAAACAGTTGCTTTCCTGCCGAGTGGCGTGAGGGGACACGCGGTTCTTGTTGCCCTTTCGTGTGAGGAAATCATCATGCCAGCAAATGCAAAGTTAGGCCCCGCGAATGTTAATGAACCGATGATCGATGATGCTATGCGGGCAGCCTACAAGGAAATTGCCCTTCGTCGCAGAACAGTGCCATCTGCAGTTGCTTTAGGTCTTCTTGATCCATCATCAAAAGTTATTCGAGCATCGACTGAGGATGGTGAACAATATGTGACATCTCAGGAACTCCCAACATTAAGAAATTCGGTGACTGTGTTGGAGACAGAGGAAGTAGGCCCTACTCCCCTTGAAATTACAGGTCGTCAAGGTCGTGAGATGGGGTTTGTTGCTCGGCTTGGTGCGACACCAGAGGATGTTGCAAAGGGGTTAGGAGTTGATGAAGCGTCTTTGAAGATAGATGCAAAATCAGATGGAGGTTGGCAGCCAGCAGTTGTGGCCATTCGAGGGCCAATCACAGCGGACACAATTGTTCGAACAAAAGCACGTCTTGCTCAGGCTTTAGATTCAGGTGCCAACTTGTTGTGTTTGCGGATTGACAGCCCCGGTGGATCACCAGAGCAAAGTATTATTTTATCAACCTGGCTTGCTGAACTGGAAGCTTCCGAAGTTCGTACCGTTGCGTATGTTCCTCGTGAGTCACGTTCTGATGCAGCCCTGATCGCAATGGCGTGTGCTGAACTTGTAATGCACCCGG
>JBDOMS010000345.1:0-3904 GCA_039831735.1 Pirellulales bacterium | reverse complement strand
TCAGTGGAATCAACAACAAGATACAACCGTTTTGCATCAGACAGTTCCACCTCGATCGTGGCAGGATTATCTGAAGTCTTCAGAACTGGTTTGCCATTAGGAGCAAATGTCCAATCTTGACGAGTTTTTGTTTTATGCTGTTCCTCTGAAGATGGTTTGGGGAATGGTCGCGATAACTTAAATGGAGCCCACTCATTATGCATGCGATGCGTGCCCCACCATGACGCAATTCCACGAGTGTCCTCTGGTCCCTTTTCCGCGATAGTAAGCATTGCTTCAGCAGCTTGCTTGGTGGCTATAAATGCAATGGCATCCACCATTTTTTTTCTATCGTGTAGGGGAATTGTTTGCTGCATAGCTCGACGCATAAGAGCATCAACAGCCCGAGGTGGATGAAGCCGCCAGGCTAGTGCAGCGATTCGGTTGTCCCATCGCAAGGGGTTTTCTGCCCGTTTTCCTATAAGGAGATCATATGCGGCCTCTTCCTTCCCTTCACAAGCGATTCCTAAGGCTTCGAGATACCAGCGATCCCATCCGTCGAAACGTGCAGCTAATTCAGAGATAAAAACACTGGATTTTTCAAGTGGCTCATCCCTTAATGACAAGGCGACTTCTCGACGGACAGCAGGAGAGGGATCCGTGCAAGCCTGTTCACGTGCCGAATGCCAGGCATTCAGGACAGATGCGTTTACTGATGGAGCGATTGCTGCTTGGCCTAAGCTGCGAAATGCAGCAACACGAAGTTGAGCGGCATCGTCTTCCAACATTTCCTGAAGCCTCCTCAGTCCAGCCTGTCCACAGCCAGGGAGAAGCCATGCGGCACGAGCTGAAAAGAATGGATGAGTTGACTTTGATAAAGCAAGGATCGCTTTCTGAACAGCAATCCCCTGGTTCTGAAGTGATTCAAAGCCGAGGGCTCTGACATGAACTGCGGGGCTCTTGAGGGCATTAATTTGACCAGTGGTGGTTGTAAGATCGAGTGTTGGTATTTTCGATTGAAATGAAGGGGGAGCGATTCGGTAGATTGATCCGCTTCCTTCCGTATCTCTCATCCGATGTCCTCCGACCCCCGAGTCATACCAGTCGCTGATATAGATAGCACCATCAGGCCCAACAGCAACATCCGATGGGCGAAACATTCCAGAAGAGGGACTGCCTGGACGGATCTGCAAAAACGTTGTTCGCTCTAAGGAAAAGCCAGCCCCCTGTGCTTTTGGGGTGTAACTCAACAGTTCACCTCGAGCTGACTCACAAACAAGAAGCAGTCCAGAGGGAAATAGTTCATCAAAACAACCATTTTCACAGTAGACAACACCAGTCGGGGCGCCAAAGCCATACACATCCCCGGCCGGAAGTATTCCCGGATCTTCCTGACGCCATTCTGCAATACGAGTTGGTTGGTCAGGGCGCTGATCAAGTTGCCATTTACGTTTGCCGTCTGACGATGAAAATCCAGCATTACCATACTTCATTAACCAAGTTGTGCGACAAGCCGGAGGATCGTCATTGTCAGCATGGAAAACATCGCCGTATGAGGAAATACTTTCTTCATACACATTCCGAAAGTTATGGCCAATGGGCTCTAGGCCGGTTCCATCGGGTCGCATCCGCAAGGCAACTCCACCGACCCAGATGCGACCATCGTCACTCTTGCGTCCAGGATAGTTCTCTTTGAGGTGTGGACTTCCTCCGGCATAGGAACTGCCTGCGCGAAGTGTCCAGCCGTCTTTGTCAGTGACAGTGTGGGGTCCGCCGTTGCCTGTGTTGAAATACCAATATCCGTCCGGCCCGACAGTCACGCTATGTAAACTGTGATCATGATCAAGTCCACTAAATCCAGTTAGAATTATTTCTTTTCTATCAGTGGAGGGATCAAATACTGCGTCCTCATTCACATCAGTATAGATAATAAGATTCGGGGCACATGAAACAACAATACGGTTGCCGATGACAGCAATACCGAGAGGTGCAACAAGATCTTTGTCCTGTACAAAGATATGTGATGCATCCGCACGTCCGTCACCGTCTGAATCTTCCAGTACAACAACCTTGTCCCCCGCGTCTGACGCAAGCCCCAGGTCAGCGTTCCGGAAATTTCGATAATTCAAAGCCTGGGTAACCCAGATTCGGCCTTGTGCATCGATATCAAAATTTGTTGGATTTGATAATTGTGGACTCGTGGCCCATAGCTGAACTTCAAAGCCTTCTGTGACGATAAATTCATCGGTCGGAATATGTTCCGCACAGGTTTCACCAAGTACAGATAGGCAAACAAAAGTTATGAGTGATGGAAGGAAGGCCTTGTCAAGATACAGAAGCACAGTTCACGCTCTCGGAATAAAGGTGGTTTTAGGTGTTATCGCATTGACCATGAATCGATGAGTTAAATCATGGATCAGTTAGAGTGAATGCCGACAGGACTTGTTCCAATTAGTGATCAGTCGCTACAGCAGTACGAAGTTGCTTCGGCAGGGGAAAATACACTTGTTCTTCACGAATTGTTTTTTCCTCTACCGTGGCATTATAGCGTGATGTAAGCCATGTGACGCAGTCTTGCACAACGCTCTCTGGCGCGCTAGCTCCTGCAGTAATAAGAACAGTTTCATCTCCCGTAAACCAAGATGAATCAATTTCGTTTGCATCGTCAATGAGATAGGCCGAGATTTCACTTTCACCGGCAAGTTCTGCTAGTCGTTGACTATTCGAACTGTTCTGACTACCAAGCACTAAAACAATATCAGCATCTTCAGCAAGTTGACGAACGGCCTCTTGACGATTCTGTGTGGCATAGCAAATGTCGTCTTTAGGAGGGCCAACAATTTGTGGGAAACGTTCCTTCAGCCGATTTATGATTCGAGAAGCATCATCGACAGAAAGTGTTGTCTGTGTGAGGTAGGCAAGTTTGTCCTGATCATCAAAGTGAAGTGCGTCAACTTCTTCGGCTGTTTCGACAAGAGTAAAGGCATCCGGGGCTTGACCGATGGTACCAATAACCTCGTCATGCCCTTCATGACCAATAAGCAATATTTTGTAGCCTGCGTTGGCATATTTTATCGCCTCGAGGTGAACTTTTGTCACCAAAGGACATGTTGCATCAATGGCACGAAGTCTTCGTTGAGCAGCGACCTGACGAACCTCAGGCGCGACACCATGTGCGGAAAAGAGTAGCACAGCTCCTTCAGGGACATCCTCGACTGAATTCACAAAAATAGCACCTTCTTGAGTAAATCGCTCAACAACATGTTTGTTGTGAACAATTTCATGGAATACATACACCGGTGTGCCATACAGGCGAATGGCTGTTTCGAGGGTTTCAATGGCCATATTTACACCAGCGCAAAAACCACGTGGACTCGCAAGGAGGATATTCATAGTAGGAGTTGTCCTTGGCAGGCAAATAGAAGTAATGTCGAAGCGATTGCCTCGGTGCTGGTATGGAGGTGGGGGTGTCGAGGTTGAAAAACTAAGTAGTATCGTAGTGCAACTGGCTTTCTTCGACTAGGTGACGGTATCCTGTCGTGTTCCGTGGCCATCAAAACGTCCTCTATTGAAAACTGTCCAACCCGCCGTGATCAACCGGCCTGGGATCGTGCGGTTCCGTCAAGTAATTGTTCACTCCATGACGCGGAAGACTTTTGTAGAGACCTTGCTGCCAGTCACTATGAAAACTTTACAGTTGCAACGCATCTAGTTCCAAGGCGTTTGCGGCAAGACCTGGCAAATGTCTACTCCTTCGCTCGCTGGAGTGACGATCTTGCTGATGAGTCAATGTCAACCGAGGAGGCAACAACATCACTCTCTGTTTGGCGGGAACAGCTGAAAGACTGTTTTGAGGGGCGAGTGCATCACCCCGTCTTTATTGCTCTAGCTCAAACTGTTCAACAGCATAGACTGCCCATTGAAC
>JBDOMS010000038.1:0-3916 GCA_039831735.1 Pirellulales bacterium | reverse complement strand
AGACTAGAAACCATACAAATAAAAAGCACATGTCTTTTTCCTCAAGCAATATTTTCGCAAGGCATTTGTGTGGAAAAGAAAGTATAGCTAATCAAGTGAAGTCGTTCTTGATTCAAAGACACGTTGACGTAGGTGTGAGGACCACTGGTCGGTCTCGAAGGACTGGCTTGAAAGGATATTTGTTGTTTCGGCCGGATCCGTTTTCATGTCAGTGGCAACACGAGTAACAAGGGCATCACTTTCCAGATCCCACCATTCAGTATATCGAAAGCGTGAGCTTCGTATGGAATGTCCAATCACTCGTTTTTTAGTTTGTGAGTCTGTGTGTGGATATGAGGAATATGCGTAGAGACGATGTGGGGCATTTGGATTGTTGAGAGTTGGGACAAATGACTTGCCTTGGAGGTGTTGAGGTAGATCAAGTGCACATAATTCACACAGTGTTGGATACAAGTCAATCAATTCGATTAACGCTTTAGAGGTGCCTCGGGCTTTGGGCATTCTCGGGTGTCGAATGACTAAGGGAACACGCGTATCGCATTCAAAGTTTGTATGCTTGCACCACGAGGTATGGTCCCCCAGTTTCCAGCCATGGTCCGCCCAAAATACGACGATGGTGTCGTGGCTGATATCTGCCGATTCGAGAGCTTCCAGCAACACACCTACGTTTCTATCAGTGTAGCTTACGCATGCATGATACCCGTGAAGCATTCGCTTATTCAGTTCATCAGGAAAATCAGCAGGTGTCCCTCGAGTAGGCACATCTGAATACGCTCGTAGCTCACCCGCCTGACGGTTTCTGGCCCATTCCGGGTATCCGGGAGGCCAACTGCGATTGTCTGGAAGTGCAAAATCGTCATGGTTGTAGAGGTTCCAGTATCTTGTGGGTGCATTGAATGGGAGGTGAGGTTTTGTGAAGCCGACGGCAAGAAAGAAAGGTGTATCTGACTGAGCCAAGGCATGTATTTGTCGTGCACCTTCTCGGGCTCGCATGCCATCAGAATAAATATCATCTTCTACATCTGCTGATTCAGTGCATGGTCCACGGCGTTTTGTTGTCCGTGAGCCGAGAGCAGGTGTTCGTGACGTTCGCATATTCAGCATGCTTTCTGGATTTGCATAGGTTGCCCCCTTGACTTGGATCCACTGGGACCAGTTGTCTGGATCAACGCCTGGGCCAGCAGTGCCATGATAGATTTTTCCAAGACCTACTGTTGTATAACCGTTGGCTTTGAAGTGTTGATTCATGGTAACAACATGGGGCCACCGAGTTCGCCAATCGGTCACGTGGTATGTGCGCTCGCCAGTAAATTCTGGATATAAGCCGGTCATCAGAGAAAGGCGTGAGGCGCCGCAGACGGCCTGATTGCAGTAGGCATGAGAGAATACTATTCCTGATGCGGCAAGATGATCGAGGTGTGGTGTGATGGCCCGCGTCGTCATTGCCTGGGATGTATAGCAGTGTAATTCAGGCCGGAGGTCATCAACCGCAATAAACAAAACATTTGGACGATGCGTTGGTCGTGCCTCTGATATCTCGTCACTTAGAGCAAAAGAGTTTCCAAGAATAAGGAGCATACAGGTTACAGCGTATCTGTAAGAGGAGGCCTGTGGCACACAGTTATTGAAAGTCATGATCATGTGTGGCCTCTCTCCATCTCTCTGCACCTTCATTTTTTATCACAGAATCATATTACTGCGCCTTCAGAGATCATGCTATGACCCTAAACGAGCAACAGTGTCTCAGTTCTCAACACAAGAAAACAAAGACCCTCCGCGCACATGCAATCAGCCAAGTGTGAAATCGGGGAGATGTACGATATTTCCACCATTCATCGCAGAATCGTGAGCACAAATGCCAACACACGTCCAATTGGCCGATTGAACAGCATTTGGCCATGGATCGCGATCATCACGAATAGCACTCAAGAACTCGTGTACAAGATGAGGGTGTGATCCACCATGACCACCACCTTGAATGAATGACAGGTGATCAGCATCATGAATTTCCTGAGGACGAGTGAACTTTTGAATGGATTCAGGAAGAAGGTGGGCAAAGTCTGGAATGTCTATGGCTTCCGGAATATCTGGTTCGGGCTTTTTCGCAGTATGAAGAACATGGGGTGTATTCTCGATCAATGTCCATTCAAAACTTTTCTTTGTGCCGTACACATCGAAACTTTCACGGTATTGGCGAGCCACGTCGTAAAGAAATCGCCATATATGCGCAGTCAGATCACTATCCTTGACCTTGATGTGACATGTTTCGACAGCAAATCGATTTCCAGATTTTTCTGCAATGTCGTCACGAACAGTTCCGGATCCAAAGCACGATACATATTCAGCGCGACCATTGATTAAGCCAAGACACGGGCTGACGACGTGGGTTGCATAGTGCATTGGGATCATTTCTTCCCAATAGGATGGCCACCCATCCATATCCTGAGGGTGCGATGCAGCAAGATGCTGGATTTTCCCAAGCTCACCCTTTTCATACATGTCCTTGATGAAGAGAAATTCTCGGCTGTAGACGACAGTCTCAGCCATCATGTACTTCAATCCAGTCTTCTGTACTTTTTCAACAATCTGTTGGCACTCATCGATTGTTGTTGCCATGGGCACCGTGCACATTACATGTTTTCCTGCGTCCAAAGCCTTTAGTGACATCCATGCATGATCAGGGATAGGACTGTTGATGTGAACACAGTCAATCGTTGAATCCTTGAGCACATCGTCGTAATTGGTCAGACGGTTATCGATGCCAAATTGATCTCCAGCCTGGTTGAGGGCTGTCTCGTTTCGACGGCAGATAGCGGCGACACGTGCATCAGGATGGTGTTGGTAGATTGGAATAAACTCCGCACCAAACCCGAGACCAATCATTGCAACATTGATAGACATACGTTCCCCCAGATCGAAATGGTTGTGACGCTGATGCGATGAGCCCATGTGTGCCAAATTGAACTGGCTACGTTTATACCATGATGATCAAGATGTGTCAGAGTGATGGCATTGTGTCAGTCCCCATATGTATTGTGCACGTGTTCCTCCAAAGCACACAGAATGATGGGCCAATCTGACGGATTCCCGTCAACTCCAACGTTTGACCAGTTTTCCATCCAAGAGACCGATGCGGTTTAGCCAATGTCGCTGACTATCGATAGTCTCGAAAGAACGTCGATGGATGTCTGCCCACGTGTGTTGTGCATCGTTGGTGGCGCCGTGCTGAAGAAGAGTTTCACGAGATTGTGATGCCAGAAATCCAATGCAATGAAAAGAACAGTGGATATTATCTGTACCCCCACGCATTCCATTTTTCTGCACGACCCTGAGTTCAAGTGTGCCTTGCACGAATTGTAAAACTCTACGGGTGGGGTTGGCGTGAGGGATCCTCGTTCCTCTGCAGCCCCTACAAATACCCAAGCAATATAGAAGTTTCTTAAGTGGTACTGACAATCCGGATTATACCATTCGTCTGACTAATATTTTTTCTAGGGAAATAACCGGTCGATCTTCATTGTCAGGTTCTAGTAGATAATCATTCCTTCCAGAATGCTTCCGTGCTGTTTTTAGTGGAGACTCGATCATGTATCAACGAAGACTTTCTGCAATGTGTGTCGTATTAGTCGGCTTCACTCTCTTTGCCTCTTCCCTGTTCATGCCTGCTCGAGCAGTCGCAGACAATTGCGACTCTCTTCTTTCCTGTTGTGACTGCGGTACTCCCTGCCGACAATTCTATCTGGGAACGATCGTGGGAGCAGACTTCGGCACACTCAATAAAACTTTTGTCGCTTCGGTACCAAATCAATCACTTTTCACCGCCGGTGGTACAGTCGGCATGCGATCTTTTCGTGAGAATGGAGCACTTCGAGTTGAGTTCGAAGGCCGTGGCCGTGATGTCATAGGAAGATCTGCT
>JBDOMS010000498.1:0-3938 GCA_039831735.1 Pirellulales bacterium | reverse complement strand
CGAGAAATTGCTGTGCCTGCATGAATTGACTCTAATAATGCTTGGTAGTCAAGTTCAAGTTGTTTGTGGAATTGTTGCGGTAACGTTTCCATTTTAGATTGATCAGCTTCTGGAAATAACGCTGTTGGTGCTTCAGTAAAAAGTACAACATAATTCTTTCTGTTCATTTCAGTCGCTTGTTGAACGACTTGTTCAGCGTCACCTCGTAGCGATTCTGCTATTGCTGCATACTCGTCTACTAATGCTTGATTGACCGCGACGTTTGATGTTTCATTACTCCCTGGTGGGGTGACTGAAGTTTTAGCGAGTGATTCCATTTTTGTAAAGTTTTTCGCTCGTTGTCGAAGGGAATCCTCTACCTCTTCGGTCCAACCGGCACCGAGTTGAGGCAGTCCGACGATGGCGCCAATACAAACTGCAATCAAAATAACAAGAACAATGTTTGATTTACACCACGCGACAATTTTTTGTGTATCGAGGTTCAGACCTTTCTTTTTCTTGCTCATGTCTGGTCCTCCGAATTGTTATTCTTTGTTACTCGAGGTTGATTCGATATTTCAACATCAAAGGTGATGAGTAATCGATACCACTTGGAATCTTCTGGATGTAATTGTGGCTCTGTGTGTTTTGGCAAAGGCGCAAGAATTTGTAACGTTGTGTCATTGACTGTTATGAAGGGAACTGTCGTGTCATCTGAACCATCATCTCCACCAGCACCGCCACCGCCCGAGCCTCCAGATCCACCCGAACCGCCACCGCGACCTCCGCGACCACCACCGCCCATGCCACCCATGCCGCCGCCGCCCATGCCGCCGCCGCCCATGCCGCCGCCGCCCATGCCACCGCCGCCAAATTGCGCGTACAAGGAACTACAGCAAAGGACGCATAGCATCGCTCCTATTGCGAAGACTCTTCTAAAGAATTGGACGTTTTTTGGTTTGGAGATTGCCATCGCGCTTCCCATACATTGAGCCTAATTACCCAAGTCAAAATATCGACTATGTGACTATTTAGGCTCCAAATCCGTTGAAAAAGATGGATTATGAGGAAAAAAGGGACACTTTGAGTGTTCGTGTCACGAAACAGAGGCCATCCTGCGAGTTTGCCTTGTATCTCGACGCGATCCAGTTGACGCCAGAGCGACTCGAACACAACCAGCCCCGAGTAACTCTAGAAGTTCAGAACACAACGCATGCGACCAGGTAATTTTTTCACCATCTGCCTCCATCAGTACACGTCGGCCGTCTGCGAGTTCGAGAACAAGTCGGATTGGAGTTGATCCAGGATGGCGTTTGAGAATGGCACCTAACGCATCAAGTGTATTCACCGAATGACGGGGATCGATAAGCTTTATGGAAAGACTGGAAATGGGCTGCTGCCAGACCTCAGCAATAGGCAGCAGATTATTCACAATAAGATTTGTCTCTTCACTACCAACTCTTCGATCAATTGACCCCGTAACAATAACAACAGAATCTGGCTGTATCGACTCACCAATCCGAGCGTATTCCTCAGGCCAACAAATAGTTCGAACAAGACCTTCTCGATCCTCAAGATCAAACATTGCATAACGAGTGTGCGTGGAACCAGGGCGAGCTTGCTTTGTATTGGAAAGCCTCAAAGCTGCGACAAGACCACCGATAACAATGGAACCCTTTGCTGGTACAGAGTGAAGTGTAGCGGTATTGTGAGAGCACATGACCCCTAACACATCTGAATATTCCGTAAGGGGGTGACTGTGAACATAGTACCCAAGAACTTCTTTTTCTTTTGAACGTATGTCAAAGTCAGAGAGCGTTGGCACATCAGGAAGAATACCTCCATGCTGCTCTTCAGCATCTACGGGCGCATCATCGAAAACTTCAAACAGATTTTTTTGTCCACTTTTACGATCTGCCACTCTTGCAGCGCCTGCTGCAAGAGCCCGTTCCACTCCAGCCAGAATTGCACCACGATGCCCATCCGAACCTGCAAGAGGATCAAGTGCGCCAGCTTTGGCTAGACTTTCAATTGCTGTTTTATTTACCAGAGAAGGATCAACGCGGCCGCATAGATCATAGAGATCAACAAAGGGACCATTAGCCTTCCTATCTTCACAGATGGCGAAAGCTGCCTGCTCGCCACACCCCTTGATCGCCGTCAGACCGAAGAGAATCTCATTGTTGGAGACTGTGAAATCGACTCCTGATGCATTGATATCTGGGGCGACTACATTGATCCCCATCCTTCGACAGTCTTCAATGTGCTCAACAAGAGCATCTTTCTTCTTGAAGTTTCGGCCAGGTATATCACCTGACAGCAACGCAGCCATAAATTCAGTTGGATAATGTGTCTTGAGGTACGCTGTCTGAAATGCAAGCAGTGCATAGGCTGTCGAATGACTTTTATTAAACCCATATCCAGCAAACTTTTCAATCAAGCTAAACATGTCAGAGGCTTCAGACTTGGAAAGGCCTTTTGCTTGAGCTCCTTCCAAAAACTGTTCCCGAAAGGCCGCAATGACCTCTAACTTTTTCTTACTGATAGCCTTAATGCAGGTATACGCCTTGGACAGCTCAATATCGCCGAGCCGCTCCAAAATCCTCATCACCTGCTCCTGATACACCATGACACCGTGCGTTTCTGCCAGAACGTCTTCCATGACTGGATGACGAAATTCAGCGTTCTTTCGACCGTGCTTCACGTTGACATATTCATCGACCATTCCTCCCTCAAGAGGGCCCGGACGGTACAACGCATTCACCGCCACAATGTCGAGAAAATGATCTGGCTTCATACGTTGAAGTAAATCACGAATGCCACCACTTTCGAGTTGAAAAATACCTTTTGTTTCTCCACGACAAAGTGTGTCAAAGGTTTCTTTGTCTTCTAAAGGAAACGCAAAAGGATCAGGACGCGAACCGGTTGTTTTTTCAATAATATCGATTGTTTTTGCGACGACCGTAAGGTATCGCAAACCGAGAAAGTCCATCTTCATCAAGCCGGCTCGCTCAACATCCCCCATCGCCCACTGAGTGATAACTTCTTCTTTACCTGTCACTCTTTGCAGAGGAACGTATTCCACAAGCGGTCGATCGGCAATGACAACCGCAGCAGCATGAGTGCCGACATTCCTTGCTAAACCCTCAATCCGACCTGCCAGATCAACCAACTCAGCAATGTCAGGTTCATTCTCACATGCCGCAGCCAACTGAGAACCGGGAACCGTTGCTTCATCCAATGAAATTCCAAGCTGGTCAGGAACAAGAGCCACAATCTGATCGACACGTGGCACGGGCATACCAAGTGCACGGCCAACATCTCTAATCGCTGCTCGAGCAGCTAACGTGCCAAACGTTCCGATCTGCGCAACATTTGCTTCCCCATATTTCTTTTTGACATAGTCAATCACCTCTCCTCTTCTTTGCTTACAAAAGTCGATATCGATATCTGGTGCTTCAAGCCGATTGATATCAAGAAAGCGTTCAAAAAGAAGGTCGTACTCGAGGGGACATACATGCGAGAGATAAAGCGCATAAGCCACGAGTGCTCCAACTCCTGAGCCTCTCGCAGAAGCCGGAATATTTTTCTCTCGTGCGTGTCGCACAAAGTCCCACACAATGAGAAAGTAACTGGCAAATCCGAGTGTATCAATAACACCTAATTCTCGATCAAGCCGATCCATAACATCAGCATGCAATTCACTATCCACAACACCATCAGCCCAACGTTTTGGAATAGCTTGATAACGCTCTCTTAAGCCATCAAGACAAAGTTGTCTTAATTCTTGAGATGCGGTCCGGCCGCTTGGTAGTTCAAATCCTGGGAAATGGCGTTTACCCAAATTAATGTCAATCGAAACAGAGTCTGCGATCTCCTGACTTCGTGCCACAGCACCGGTAATCGTTGAGCGATCCAGACCTTCAAATGCTGCATGCATCTCCGATGGACTTTTGAGA
>JBDOMS010000584.1:996-3946 GCA_039831735.1 Pirellulales bacterium | reverse complement strand
ATGGTGGAAAACACGAATTACCAGAGCATTTACCGCTTCTCACTCTCTACTTTGAGGTCATCCAGTGCGAGCGTGCCCGACGCCCCCATCAGGCCGATCTGCAGAATCCCTTCCCTTGCCCATAACGGAACAAAAGTGCCCCCAGCACAGCGTTTCCAAGCAAAATCTCCAAGCCATTTTGAGTTCTGGGTCATCATGGGGGCAAGAATCACACGTTTTGTTCGGGAACGCTGGGAGTCGTAGAAATACACTGCAATAGCAGGTACCTCATTTGTTGTGACCCCTGTCATGAGCCCTTCTCCTCGTACTGAGACCGTCACGGAAAGACGACGTATCGCCCTGCCATCAACAGGAAACCCTTGAAAGATTTGAGCAGGTCGACCAGGTTGGGCATTATGAAGTTGAAGACAGCGTCCCCTACTCGGAGCAGATTCATCCTCGATGATCGTAGCCTGACGTCCGTAATACCAGGCTGAAGGTATGTCAGTTCCGTCAATGGTGTCTGCGAAATCCCCATTCGTTATTTGTGGATTTCTGCCATCAGGCTTTGTCTCTCGAGACTCTTCTGCCTCACCAGTCATAGGCACAAACAGACTTGGGACCAGGGTTTCTCGAACAAGCTTCCCATCTTGTTTTGTCATCCGAACGAGGATCTGGTCGTACCGTTCACCCACTGGTATGACCATCATCCCACCCTCAGCGAGTTGATCAACAAGAGGCTGCGGAATGTCTTCGGGAGAGCATGTCACGATGATCTTGTCAAATGGGGCATGTTCTTTCCAACCAGCAAATCCATCTCCAACCTTTGTTACAACATTTCGATACCCAAGCCGTTTCAATGTTCGCTCGGCTCGTAGTCCCAATTCTTTATGGATCTCAATCGAATACACCATTCCGACAAGGGAAGAGAGAACAGCTGCCTGATACCCACTACCAGTGCCAATTTCAAGGACTTTATCCGTCGGCTTCGGCTCTAATTTCTCTGTCATGTACGCCACAACAAATGGGCCTGAAATGGTTTGTGCTTCTCCAATGGGCAATGACATATCTACATAAGCAAGCGCACGCTGACTTGGCGACACAAACTCATGACGTGGTGTTAATCTCATGCTTTCTAAAACACGCACATTTCTCACACCACGCGCAGCAATGTCATCACGGACCATACGCTCTCGCGTAAGGCCGTACGGATCATTGGGTGCCGCGGCTGATGTTGCCGACAACAAAAAAACCATCACAAAGTAAACTGCCTTATAGCAACGCATCACCGCGAGGGAACAATCCCGACGAGTTCAATATCAAACACAAGTACCTCATTTGGCTCCACCAACGGAGGGAATCCGCGCGCCCCATAACCGAGTTCTGGAGGGACAAAAAGTCGCCACCGAGAACCAACTCGCATAAGTGGCATTGCTTCTCGCCATCCTGGCGCCATTGCCACGACATGATATGTTACAGGCTCTGCTTGAGAATCCGTTGCATCGAATTCACTTCCATCAATGAGTGTTCCACGATAGCGCAACGCCACCTCGCTGCTGGGAGACGGATGTGGTCCTGTTCCAGCTTTCAGTATTTCATACTGCAAGCCGCTTGGTCGCGTTACCACCCCTGGTTTTTTGGAGTTTTTTTCGAGAAAATCAACTGCATCGAGAAGATTCTTTTGGGCGATTTCAACCATTTTCTTTTCAAATTCTTCATTTTTCTCTCTCGCCAATGCATCAAAGTACTCCAACGCTTTTTGTATTTCGGAGTCGCTTAACGCAAGGGCAGCTCCACCGGTGGAATCAAATAACCCGCGGGCTATCGCTTCGAGAGGAATATCCGGATACCGTGTTCGAAAGTCCTCAGCAATCTCACTCCCGATCCGAACCCCCACGGCATATCCTAAAATACTTTGTGGCTGGTCAAGACGTGCGATATTACTCGTTTTTTGTTTTGAGCCGCTACCTGAAATGTCAGCAGGAGAAGGTATAGCTTCCGGTTCAGAGGCCATAACAATACAACCAGCCAACAAGAAACTAATGCAACATAAATCCTGCAACTTCCTCTGCATCAATGCCAAATGTCTTGTCATGTTGATTCCTTCGGCCGTGCTAAAGCACCCTTCGTCAGCTCCAGAAATGCTGTCTCCAAGTTGACTTCCTGCTCCTGGACCATCAAAACCTTTTTGCCAGCCGAAACAAGTCTGTCCACAAGAGGTGAATGGTCTACCACTCCTTCCGCAAGGGCCACCAAAATATCTCCGTCTCGGACAGTGACCCCCTTTGCCTCTGCCGCTGACTCTAGTGTGTTTGCGGCAGCCAACGAATCTCCAGCCACACGAATTCGAATAACCGGCTGTCCACGGACCTGTCTGAGAAGATCCTGAACATCACCGCACGCAAGTAGTCGACCATATTCAATAATCCCAACCCGGTTACAAATATCAGCTAACTCGGGAAGAATGTGACTGGACACAAGCACGGTTTTCCCCATGCCTTGCAGGCGCTTGAGAAGGTTCCGCATCTCAATCCGCGCCCTTGGATCAAGCCCACTTGCAGGTTCGTCAAGAAGAAGCACATGTGGATCATGCAGCAATACTCGAGCCAAGCCCAGCCGCTGAGTCATTCCACGAGACAAACTTGTTACAAGTTCATCGCGTTTTGCCATCAGGTCTACGAGTTCAAGTGACCTTTCTGCAACACGGCGCCTTTCTGCACCGAAAATACGATACGCAGCGGCAAAAAACTCCAAGTATTCAATCACGCGCATGTCATCGTACACACCAAAAATATCTGGCATGTACCCAATACTCCTTCGAATTTCTCGAGGGTGAGTGTAGATGGAGTGTCCGCACACATATGCTTCTCCCCATGTTGGCGTGAGAAGAGTTGACAGGATCCTGATCGTCGTTGTCTTCCCTGCACCGTTTGGACCGATAAATCCAAACAGATCCCCCTGCTCCAGCTTG
>JBDOMS010000584.1:0-986 GCA_039831735.1 Pirellulales bacterium | reverse complement strand
CTCTTTATGGTTTACCGTTACTCAATTCGATGAGCATGCGCCACATTGTCACTCCCATAGGGGGAGCCCTTCCATCTCGAACATCTGAGAAAAACCAATCTGTACCTGGAGGCCCAAATCCTACCAATACTGCTCGACCAACCTCGAGTTGAGACGACAAATCAATTCGGCCAAGTCGGCCAGACTCCAGAGAGGTATAGCCACTTCCACCCGAAGCATGGTGAAACCCAGCAATCGTCAATATCTCGGCAATGTTGGTGCTGTCTGTTTTCCAACGTTTTACAATATCTCGACTGTGCTCTTCATCATGACGAGTGAGAGCCGATATAAGCGATCGTGGACCACGGCCATTCGACGGATTAAAGACATCTCCCGCTGCAAGGGTACCAATGTCGTACAGCCAACCGGAATACACCAACACGCAGTTTTCAAGCGAAAAAGGAAGGTTATGAGTCAGTTCTCCACGTAGTGTCCCCTGAGATTCTACTCTGAGTGTTGTATTAATAATTTCATTACTACACTCTGCGATCCACTCTGATTCGAACAGACGACTCGAGGATGCAGCAATGGGAACATCAAGCAATGTGGAGTCGCTTGAACCATAACGATATTCTCGAGCTGCAAGAGACGGATGTGGAACGGGCGCGTCCGTGGCCCCAAGGCCACGGCCTGCATCAGCATACCACCCTACAACCAAAGAAGTTGCGGGGACCATGCATGTATGTGGCTTTGGTTGCACGTCAAACTCACTATTGTCATTCGACCATCTCCCAGCCCAAGAGAAACCTCTCGCGCTATTATCCATTGTATTAATGTCAACTATCGATGCGACCGATGTTCCAGAAACTTCAGCCCTCCAGAATGAACCGACCTGCCATATAATGGCCCCAAGAAACAGGGCAGACAACGGCACCAGCCCCCATGAGATCCCAAGTGAAGCCTGCCTAGCCAACAACCAACTTCCTGGATACAGCAATGCAATCGTA
>JBDOMS010000676.1:960-3948 GCA_039831735.1 Pirellulales bacterium | reverse complement strand
AACTCGAGTATCAGCAATATCTTCAAAGTGATAATGACGTGTATGGTTTTTCATCCGAGGAACCCATTCTGCAGGATCTTCTCCCACACAGTAGGCATGGCCGATATCAAAATTAAGTGCAAGAAACGGATGGTCAACACGATCACCAAATTCAAGATACTCATCGAATTTTTCTATGAGAAGGCCTGGCTCGGCCTCCACCAAGAGAGTCACTCCGCAATCTGCAGCAACATCAAGACAGGGCATAATTTCATCATAAAAAATATTTGTGGCCTCCTCACGGGTCTGTCCCGGCTGCACCTCACCACCTGGTTCAGTTGAGATAGTTTTTGCACCAAGATCTGCAGCCAATTTCAGCGCCCTTTTTGTATGCTCTCGCCGAATGGCACGATAGTGTGGATCCGGGTGCGCGCCGCCGCGATGCCAAAAGGGCTGCCGAGGATCAGCGATTGCATTCATCATGAAAGCATTGATATTCGAGATAGGCATACTGTAATCGTTCAGCGCCTTACGAATGACATCTTTTTGAACCTCCAAAAGTCCCGCCGGCCAGGCATGGGGAACATCTGCCAACAATTCAATACCCTGATAGCCAAAGCTGGCTATACACGCGATTGCCTCCTCAACAGGAACATCAAGGTACGCGTTTGAACTAAAAGCAAGTCGTATCGGCATAGCTACATTTCCTCATGATTCATTGGGAAAAGTGTAAACACGAAATGACTCATCTTCCACACAGAGCTGTTCTGAAAGCAGTTCAAGAGACCTGACAGTGCTCAACATGATAAATTGACCAACAACATTGGCTTAACTAGACGCGCTTCGATACTTAACCAAAGCAGACTGAAACACAACACGAGAAATACATAGCGATGCGAGAGAAGCACAAAATGCCCCGGCAACTGGCCACCAATCCCGGCCCACAAGAGGCTGCGCAACGACTCTCGCAGGAATATTCACCACGAGAAGAATCGGTATTACAAAGGTACAGAGAGCTCTGAGCGGACTCCCCCATGGACCGACATAAATTTCAGCCGGGTAGCGAGAAAAGTTTGTGATGTAAAACCAGAAGTCATAGAGGCTCTGGTTTCGACCCATAAAAATAGTCGCTGCCGCAAGCATGATTATAAGACCGTATAAAATCATAACTCCACAAAGAATAAGCCCTGGATAAAGTATCCAAGCAATCCATGGCACAGGATGATCAAGTGACAAAAGGGACCAAACGAGAATTCCCACTCCCACAAATCCATTTGCAAGCGATGAGAAGTTGACGCGATGTAGTGACAGAAGAAATTGCGCATCAAGCGGGCGAACAAGGACGGTATCCAGACCCCCGGTTCTAACAAGTTCTGTGAATTCTTCTGCACTAGGCATGAAAAAAGCTTGCACAATGGCATTGATAATCATCCCAGTAGCAACAAATGCAAAAAATGGGGCTTTTGACCATCCCGTACCCGCACCTATTTCCGGGGTGAACTGAAAAATCAATAAATAAAATGCAAGGTTCATGGACATCCAGCCAAGACTTGTCACACACTCGAGCAAAAAATTTGCCCGAAATGTCATGTCTCGAATGAGACATGCCCTAGCAAACATAAGAAAGATTGAGAGGTACCTTAACATCTGCGACCTGCATTTTTGAAACAATAATTATTTGTCTCACACCGGTTCATCCTCCAAATGCACTCCATCGTCGAGTTCCCCGCCACCAAACGAATCGACACACAAAAATCATGGTGACTACCCACACTGCTTCCAGAATCAGGGATCTCACAAGTTCCTCTCCTTGGATTTTTCCAAGCCAAACAGCTGATGGAAAATACGCTGTGTATTGAAAGGGCAACCACCGCACAACATCACCAATACTTACTCCCGACACTCCCGTGGAAATACCTGACAACATATCCAGTGGAAACATGTGCCCTGAAAGCAGGTACTGCAACAGCATATAGGCAAAAATGATACTCGACACTTCAAGGAACCAGAAGGCGAGCATTCCAAGCGTAGCTTCCATGAAAAACCCAAGAAGAAATGACATGACAAGCGATGCCATAAATGCGAAAACTGTGAAGATGTCTGGAGCAGGAGGAAAATAGCCTCGACAAAGAAAAAATACACAGACAAACGGAATCACTGCGATCAAATAATAGACGAGTTTGTGTGCCATACGGGCAGCAAGCAAGAACGAAACGTAGTCAACAGGCTGCACAAGGTATTTTTTTACAGATCCATCCCGAATGCTTCGTGAGATACCTCCTGCAAGTGATGGCATACTTGAAAAAGCTCGAGTCACCATCGTGAGCAAATAGTACGCAACAATATCATTTCGTGAGTAGCCTGCGATGTCGGACGTGCTGGTCGCAGTGAATACTGCTGTCCACAGAAAGATTTGCGTGACAATCGGAAGAAAGCGCATCAACGTGCCAAGGATAAAGTCGCCACGGTACACCAGACGCTCTTCGACACAGATGGCTAACATGGTGAACCACGTGCGCAAACCATCACAAAAGCGACTCGCACGATGTACCGACTCCACAGGCTGATGCGTCAACTTCATGCGGATGCCTCAGTCACACGGTTTGCCTGAGAAGACGACTGAAAGAGTTCCGCAACAATTTCTTCCAAAGGTACATCTTCCACTGAGACATCAAGCACGTTTCCCCCTCGTAGAATTTTTGGCAAGACCTCAGCAATCAACGAACGCTCAATACGTAAAGTCACTTGTGGGCCACGAATCTCACAGGGAAACCCATACTGTTTCACCTGATGGGCAGCATGTGTCGAATTGAGGTCAAGCGTCACAATCTTATGCGTTGTAAAGCGGTCAACAATCTCCGTAAGTGATCCGTCATAAAGAATATCGCCATGAGTAATAACAACAACACGCTCACATAAGGCTGCGACATCTTTCATATAGTGGGTTGTAAGAATCACGGTCACCTGTCGCTCTTGCTGTACGTGTTGAAGAAACTGATGAATCATGTG
>JBDOMS010000676.1:0-950 GCA_039831735.1 Pirellulales bacterium | reverse complement strand
GTGCAACAACATCAAGACCGATTGTCGGCTCGTCGAGAAACAGCACCTCAGGTTCATGAAGCAACGCTGCAACGAGTTCGAGTTTCATGCGCTCACCAAGAGATAATTCACGCACAGGCTGAAAAATAAGTTTTCGAACTCCCAAGAGATCGACTAATTCGTCACGAGTACGATTGAAACGGGTTGGATCAATCCTGTAAATCTCCTGATGCAGCCGAAAACTCTCGGCAGCAGGCAGATCCCACCACAGTTGATTCCGCTGCCCCATCACAAGCGCAAAGCGACGACGAAAATCATCAACGCGCTCCCATGGCACATGCCCCAAGACAGTAGCCATGCCTCGTGAGGGAGTAATGATCCCTGAGAGCAGCTTTAGAAAGGTCGTTTTGCCTGCACCGTTCGGACCGAGCAATGCGACAAATTCTCCTCGCCGCACTTCCAGATCGACACCTTTCAAGGCCTCAACGACTCTGCCAGTACGGTGAAAAATTCCGCGAATACTAGCCAGAAGCCCCTCGGGCTTGTCGAAAACTCGGTATTCTTTCGCAAGGCCACGAACGTGAATGACTGTTTCTTTGGCAGGTTGTTGAGCATTCATAAAGAAAGAATAGATTGCAGGGTATAAACTGAGTATAGCAGCACATTTAACACCCACCCCATCAGTGATCTATGTCTCAACCATTTCGAATCGGGCTCGGCCACGACACTCACCGCCTCGAACGAGGCCGTGGACTTATTCTTGGTGGTGTGACAATCGAACATGACCGAAAGGCGGTAGGGCACAGTGACGCGGATGTGCTTCTCCATGCCATCACCGATGCCATTCTCGGAGCTGCTGCTATTGGTGATATTGGCGAATTTTTTCCTGACACTGACCCTACAAATAAAGGTCGCGACTCGACAGAAATGCTCAAAATCGCAACGGATCACGTAAGAGAGTCTGGATGGGA
>JBDOMS010000623.1:0-3967 GCA_039831735.1 Pirellulales bacterium | reverse complement strand
ACGTCATTCATGTATACGCTCACCCAAGATGACGTCGACAGCCAGATTTCAGTGGAAGTTGACTACACCGATAATGAAGGCACAGCGGAAAGTCTTTCATCCGCTCAGACGTCAGCAGTGGTGAACATCAACGACGCACCTGTTCTTGGTGGCAATCGAACGATTCACTATCCAGACTTTTCTGACACGACAGGACTAATCTTTGAAGGTCGTGCGGCGCAGTATGGTGATGTGCTGCGGGTGCATGACAATACTCCCAATACAAATGGTGTAATTGAATTCGACGGCCCTGTCCAAGTCCTAGACGGATTTGAGACGGATTTCACGTTCCGTGTCGGTGATGAAATGACTTCATCAGGCGCTGACAACTTGTCATTTGCGATGTACGGTCGTGATGGACAGAGGGCCGATCCTTGGGCGCGGCATTCACTGCACTTTATGATCGATACCTGGAACAATCCTGAGCACGAATTTGATGAGAACAACTGGAGCCTGCAAATCATCGGTCAATCTCCTGACCTTGTTCCTAATAGTGCAAAAGGTGGTTATGTCTTTCATGTTGTGCCACTTCCAGGCGTAAAAGATACTGAATTACACGACGTACGAATTGCTTACGATCCCAAGATTGATAGCCTCGTTGTCACCTTTGATGATGTCGAAATACTATCAGCCGATTCACAAGAAATAGGATCGTTCCTTCAAACGTTGCTCGAACAAGTAGATGCTGGTGTCTCAATCTGGGCGTCGTCTGGAGGTGTGAGTGAGACCCATGATATTCATAGTTGGAGTTTCACCTCACGTACACCACCGGCATTGAATCCAATGGTAGAGGATGATGGCGTTCCCGTCGGTACTGTCGGGGCTCTTGTTACCGATCTTTTGGGCAACAGGTTCTCTGATATTGATGGTGACTCACCTGGTATTGCAATCACGGGTGTGAATCTTCAGGGCGGTACACTCTGGTATTCAAACGACGATGGCGCAACATGGCTTGATGTTGGTGCAGTCTCTGATGCCGATCCACGTTTGCTTGCTGCGGATGCGAATACACGAGTCTATTTTGAGCCGAATGCAGACTTCAGTGGTTCAATCAGCGATGTGATCTCATTTAAAGCATGGGATCGCAATGTTGAGTGGACACAACTTGGTTTGGATATTGATGGGGAGGGAACCGATGACATGTCCGGCAATTCAGTTTCTTTTTCATCGGATGGAACTACTGTGGCTATCGGGGCACGGAGAAATCAAGGAGCAGATGGAAGTACATATAGGGCAGGGCATACCCGAATCTTTCGGTTGGCTGGGGGGGAATGGACGCAGTTAGGAGAGGATATTAATGGGGAAGCCGAACAGGATGCGGACGGATGGTCCGTTTCAATATCAGCAGATGGAAATTCTGTTGCCATTGGATCGAAATACAGTGATTCTCACGACAACAGCACTGGCCGAGTCCGTGTTTTTAACTGGGATGGCTCTTCCTGGATACAAAAAGGAAGTAGCATCACTGGTGCTAACCGGAATGACCAGCTGGGCGGTTCAGTGTCACTGTCGAACGATGGATTGACCGTTGGAGTCGGTGCACGATTAACAGACAATAATGGAATAAGCAGTGGTGCGTCGCTTGTTTATAAGTGGACAGGTTCAAGCTGGGATATTGTAGGTCAGCCCATCAATGGCTCGTCAGCATTTGATGAAGCAGGTCACGCTGTTGCGTTATCAAAAGACGGGCTGACTATTGCCGTGGGCGCACCATTTCATGATGCAAATGGTACAGATTCTGGGCAGGTCCGTGCTTTCAAATGGGACGGTGGCGCATGGCAACAACAGGGCCAAGATATTTTGGGTATTAATGCGGGAGATGAGGCTGGGCATGCGGTAGCAATATCCGAAGATGGGACAACACTTGCTGTTGGATCGCATCGTAGCGATCTGAACGGTGACAATTCCGGAAGCGTTAGAATATTTAAATGGGATGGAGCAAACTGGAATCTGCAAGGTGAGCAACTGTCTGGTCAGTCAGCCGACGCATCTTTTGGTCAGTCAATTACGCTATCGTCCGATGGCGATACTATTGCCATTGGCGCACCTGCAAATTGGGATGCCGGACTGCCGTACGACTCTGAGCCGGTTCGGGTTTTTCGGTGGAACGGAAGTGAGTGGTTGCAGTTTGGCAACGACATTCTACAGGAAGCAGCCAATGACCGTTCTGGATTTAGTGTGTCATTGTCGGGAGCAGGTGACTCCCTGGCGATAGGTGCGATAGGCAACAACGGCTCATTCCCCGGCGCAGGGCATACTCGTATCTATGGCCTTGCTGATACCGGAAATAGTCGCTCGTTCGAGACAGAAACTGTCAGTGTCGAAGTAATGTCTATTAATGATGCACCGACATTCAACGCAATAGCTGATCGTGTTCTTCTCGAAGATTCGCAAACTCAGACCATCGACATCACCGGTATTACGGCAGGTGGTGGTGAAAACCAACCGCTGCAGATGACGGTCACGTCCAGTAACTCGTCACTGATTTCTGAACCAACGATTACATCAGAGGCAGTGTCAGTTGAAGGTAGTAGATCCCTTGCTTTTGCGCCTCTACCACATCAATACGGTATCGCCCAGATAACGGTGACATTAGAGGACGGTGGCCTCGACCTTGATTTGAACACTGCTGAAGACAATGCATTATTCAGCCGAACCTTTGACGTGACGGTGACTCCAGATACAGATAACCCACCGTCACCAGTAACACCACACGGCAGAATGTTTATTCATGAAACACTCTCTGGTGACTCACTGGTTTCCTATCAGTTGCCAGCGATCAATGTGAATGGTGAAGCGATCAATGGACTACCGAATCGAGTTGCGGTGACAAGTAGTAACACGGCACTCATTCCTGACCCAACGGTGCTTTATGCATCTGCGGATGTGCCATCATCTTTGTCGTTTACTCCGGTATCCAGTGCAAATGGTACGGCCACACTTTCAATTCAGGTTGAAGATGGTGGCCCAGACAATGACTTTGCTACAACTGAAGACAACAGGCAAGCCACGCATCAGGTTGAAGTGAATGTGCTTGAGGTGATCTCAAACCGAGGTTCAGCCATCTTGGCAAAAGACAGCACGGAGAACCTCTACGTCAATACACAGCCTGTCACCTATCAGGAACAACAGGCACAAACGAATATCGCTGGTTTTGCAGCCATTGGCGCAACATCTGAAGATGGTGAAAATGCGTTGCTTGTTGAGCGAGGGTCTGTAACAAATCGCCTCGTGACAGATGATGCATGGCGAATAAACGGTCTGTTTAATTCATTACAGAATGAATCTTCATCGGTACTTGACCTCTCTGCACGAGAAGTTTCATTTGATTTAAAGGTTGTTGCCGTAGCCGGTGCGTACGAGATCAATGGCGTGCGAAACCCAACGTTTGTTGTTCGTCGTGGGCAGATCTACAACTTCAAGCTGGACGTGGAAAACCATCCGTTCTTTTTGCAGACTACGGGGAGTGGATTCCAGCCTGAGAATATGTACAACAATTTTTTCCAAGGGCAAGGAAGAACTGAAGGTGATCATATGTGGATTGTGCCGGCAGATGCACCAGACGAACTCTACTATCAGTGCGAGTTCCACCCAGTCATGTTCGGCAAGATCATTGTTGTTGATTAGCCAGCTGGATTCTCCAGTACCGTTCATGCCGTTATTGTTTCGATAAACTCCACCACGAGATGGTTGCTGTCCATTGGGTGCCGGTTGTCGCTCCTTCTCAGGTAAACAAACCTCCGGGATATGTTGTAGAGCCGTCGATGAATGCTTGAAAATAAGCAGAATCGGCAGATTCAACATTCTCAGATTTGTCTTGACGTTTGTGTGGCAACTCTCACAATAAAGAGTACCTCGATTGGGTGGAAGCACCCTTTTCTCTTGAGATACCTTGTGGGGATTCTGCCTGATGTGGAAGAAAGAAAAT
>JBDOMS010000010.1:0-3980 GCA_039831735.1 Pirellulales bacterium | reverse complement strand
CACCCACATCGCACTGCAGTAAGAGCATCAAAGAGTGGCATGCGAGACCGAACGTGATACCGAACGTCGCCCGCTACCACGAGCGGCGCACATGTTTGTTCCGCCACTTCCTGAAACCACCTTACTCGCTCTTTGTCATCACCTGCTCTGGCCACCTCAGCAATTGTGTAAAGCTGGCTTCCAAAAATATTTCGCAATTCTACAAGTTGATCAACAACAAACGCATGGCTCAGCGATTCACGTTGACACCTGATAAAAAAAGATGCCAAAGGCACCCCTACTAAAAGTCCATCAGAATGCACTGCAACGTCATTGAGTGAAAGCCAGCAAGTTCCATTGTCTACCTCAGATGAGTCACGAAAAGATCCGCCTTCCATTCGCTCATGAACTGCTTGTTGATACCCATGCGTCAAGAGGCGAGAGAGGTTCGAATAGCCAGTTTGGTTCATCACCCAAACCACTATTGGAATGGAGTCAATCACCTCGATCATTGCTCCAATAATAATCTTGAGTCCAACCTGTTTCGATGCAGAATGCGCTCGTACAATACCTGCCAAGGTTGCATGATCCGTGATCGCCAAAGCCCTGTAACCAAGTGAGTGTGCTGCAACCACAAGCTCTTCTGGGTGAGACCCACCACGGTGAAAGGAGAAGTTGGTCGTACAATGAAGTTCCGCGTATTGCATTACGCAAATACTCCATGAAGAAACCAACTGCCGTTCTGAAGACTCTGGAATATCCAGAATCTTTTCCCGGCATCTGTTTCAACGACATAATAGTCTCGACGCACGCAGTCTCCACGCCACCAAGCAGTCTCAATTCGCTCAGGACCATATGCTTGGCTGATATGATGCCGTGTGTGGTTCCAGTAAAACTGAAACACAGGCACGCTGCCCTGTTGCGAAGGTGTCTCCCGTGGAACAGATATACCCTCTAAACGAATCGGCTTCGATAACATCATGATTGGCCGACGACCAGCTTCTGCTACTGACAATCTTTGATTATTCGTTTCATCAGCAGCAGATCGATATCTCTGACGATGGCAACCTGTCATCGATTGTGTTGTAATCTGCTGATCAGCCGAAACAGCTACCCAGGCATGCTCTGGCTGGGAATCAACTACAAGCTCAGGGCTAAATACAGAGCCCCGACCAAGCCGTCCAACTAATCGGTCGAGCAACATCGAAACATGCTGAAACGAGTCATCAATTGACTCATCCCGAATGCCACGGAAGAGCATCTGCTGCCGATAGGTTGTCTCTACTGCAGCCACTACCTCGACAGTAATACTTCTGATCTCTTGCGGTAGTCTTGTCTTCACGAGACGCAATCGAATCAAGCCCATCAAATGACTAACCGACTCACTTGGACGAAACACACTGATATCGATTACAACTGGAGCCATCGCTTGACGACACCCCGTCCATGGATCGAAGCGGACCTGCAGAGCTGTAATCCCCCTGTCTTGAACCATAACCTCAACAACACACTGCCTGACAAGTTTTTCTAGGAATGGCACAAAGACTTCTTCCCATCCACTTGAGCTAGAAGCCGGCACCTCAAAATCATGTGATACATGAGGCAACTCTACGGGAATCGATGACTCAAACGGTTCCGCACGTGTACCACAAAACTCCTCCAGACGACGCACAATCGCAGATCCAAATCGTGACACCAGACTTTTTCGCGGAAGACGAAAGATATCACCGACTGAATAAACACCAATCTCACCAAGCATCATCTTCACCCGCTCATCAAGTCGTAACGCAGCAGCAGGCAAATGAAAGAGAGCTGGCAATGATGCTTCAGGAATGACTGCCCATCGCTGAGGCTTCTGCCGCCATGAATTCTGAGCAACCAGTGGCGCATTTACCACGGGCAAATTTTTCCTCGAATCTCCTTCGTGATCTCCTCTTATAAGATTTGTGAAATGAGCAGCTGCCCACGCTGCACCTGGCGTACCAGCAATTGCTACTCGAGCATGAATGCCGTGTGAGGCAAGTGTCCAAACTGCCGTGCGCGCCAGTAACTTTTCGCCCCCAAAGAAGTCCGCCGTATTCGTGACATCTACCATCAGACATTCAGGAGAACCGTCTGTCTTTTGTGTATTCTCCAAAGCTACAACTGGTGAAAAACGTCGACACCAACGAGCAATTTTTTCAAGTTCTAGCCGATCAGAAACTGGATCATCATGCTCAATGACAGCATTACGGCAAAATCGTGTTCCAAACACGCTCGATAACACAGACATGGCTTCAGCCAATGAAGTACCTACTGGAATGTGAATAGCTCGAGCCTGCTTACTTCCAGTGCTCCGTGCATATTGTTGCGTTTGGTACATGAACTTTGGCCCTAACCATGACACAACCCGCATAACACCTCGCCCCTTGCGACAACAGACAAAAACTGGTCGCTGACGCCATCCTGGATGCTCAAGCAACCGTCGCTGCACTGGCCAGCGTGGAAGCCACACCGTCATGAAACGCGGCATGCGAGATCTCTCTTTTGACAAGGAATCTGTTCTCGTGAATCTCGTACGGGGTGTACTATTGTCCTGTTTTTGGAAGAGTTATCCTTTTCTATTTTTTCACTCCCCCTCAAGAGATCAAAAACAATCTCTACAGATTGTTTTTGATCATGCAATTGTCTGGCTCCTGTCCATGGACCATCCAAAAGCGAGAGACTGAATTGTCGGAATGTGAGCGACTGATACATCAATGGAGCTACATCAAGACGATGTGCGGCCCATGTCGGCTCTCGCAACATACTTTTTGGTCTCACAAGCAATCCAATAGCATGGCTTGAGCGGGCTGCCAGTTGCCAGCGACGCATCACTGTTGGGTGAACATACCCCAACCACGCCAGCACAACTGTTACACCAGAACATCTCAGTGCTTGATCAATTGACCAAATGTGGTCAGCATCTCTCGATGGCCGAACAACAATAAGACGCGGGTGTAAAGAACACTCAGCACTCTGCACACCAGTCGATGACAGCCATGGCATTACGGCCGGCGGATAAAATTGCCCAGTGCGATCAACAACAAAAATCGTACCTCCGGGAATCGTCGCTGCCATGGACACCGCAACCGCTGCGGCCATTGTTGTCGCTCCAGACGCATCGTCACCGAGCCATTCGATAAGGCTTCCCTTGGAAATACCTCCTCGCGGAAGAAGGCTATCCAGCTTGTGAAAACCACTTGAAACAACTGGTTTTTCATCTATTCCGGATGCTTCCAATAACTGCATTCTCAACTCCAAAAACAAACAACCACAAAATACTGTATATTTGTACAGTATCCAGAAGCCGAGAATTTGTCAACGATTCTTTAATGATGAAATACTTCCATATCTTCACTGTTACCGGTGCCTGCCTCTTTTTGTCCCCATCTTCAAGTGCCATTGAGACTACAAGCCCATTCAATGATTTTGAGTCTTTTCACAAACAACTCTCTCCTACCGTTTCTACTCGTCTCCAGACAACGACAAAGCACTACAGGCAGATTGAACCCTCTCTCTACTATCTAGCGGCTACATACTCTGCACACATCAAAAAAATGACGGATGATCAGCAGGTGGTAACGCTTGTAAAACTTGCTCAATTTATTAACAAGCAAAGAGCATCTGCAGCGTCTCATGTTGTGATTGGAAAAGACACAAACGTAATCGGCCTACTTGACCCAGACCGTGGCCTTGACCCACGTGAAATTACAGCAATCGCTCAAGCATATAATGCATCACCAACAATCTTCAAGAAAAATAGTACTGAACAAACAGTATCCGACGTGGCAGATAAATTTCTAAATGCTATCTCTCTTGCTGCGAACCAAAAACAACCAACAACAATCATTGTATTAGGGCATGGCTTACCCAATGAAATTCAAAGCTACTCTATTTCATGCGATCGTCTTGCCGATGCTCTTCTCCCTAAGCAACATACATCTTCGACTGTTGATCTGGGTCACCTCGTTCTCATATGT
>JBDOMS010000656.1:0-3990 GCA_039831735.1 Pirellulales bacterium | reverse complement strand
ATTGACGCCTCACGGACGCTCCCGGCGCTCCGAGAATGTATTCAGCAAATGTCTGAGCCAATGGTCAGCCACGATAATGTCGGCTTCTATCTGCTCGCTCAGGAAGTAGCTAAATATGTCAAGGTCGTACAAAGTGGACAAGGGGCAGACGAGATATTTGCTGGATATCATTGGTACCCTCCAATGATGCAGGCAACCGACGCTTTGCAGACGTATCAAGAAGCTTTTTTTGATAGATCTTTTGAAGAGTACAGGGAACTTGTTTCGCCAGGTCTTGCGGATCAGGATTGGGCAAAAGAGTTTGTTGAGACGCACTTTTCTGGTCAAGGTGCTACACGATGCATAGATAAGGCGTTGCGCATTGACACACAAGTGATGCTCATTGATGATCCTGTGAAGCGTGTTGACAATCACACGATGGCGGCCAGTCTCGAGGCAAGAGTTCCTTTTTTAGATCACGAAGTTGTTGAATTTGCTGCGACTGTTCCAGCTGAGATGAAAATAGCAAGTGGCGGGAAGCATATTCTGAAGGAGGCAGCGAGGAGGATCATCCCAGCGGAAGTTATTGACCGTCCGAAAGGATACTTTCCAGTGCCTGCGCTGAAGTATCTGCGTGGACAATTTTATGAAATGGCCAAAGACGCCGTGACTAATAGTATGGCTAGGCGTCGTAATCTCTTCCAGTCAAAAATGGTGAAATCACTTCTGCAATCACCAGAAGAACATATAACGCCATTGCGCGGCTCGAAACTTTGGCAAATTGCACTGCTTGAGCTGTGGTTGCAGGAGCATGTTCCGGAGGGAGGAGGCGCATTGTGACAACCAATCTTCCTGATGGTGCTGCTCTTGTTGATGTTGGCTGGGGACGATTGCTTTTCGCGCATACCTTTCCAACTCCAGAATCAGTCGCAAAGGTAATGCTTGATGAGAAACAAGGGAAACGAGACGTTGCGTTTTATGTAAATGATCCGCAGCTCATTTTAAATGCAGCGCCTCAAGACCTATTTCTCGACCCTTCCTCTACGTACAGGCTCGATCTAAAAAACTGGAAAGAGGAATCAGAGTCCCAAAGGCCGTTTCGAATCACATTACTGGAAAAACAAACTGACGTTGCAGAAATCAATAAAATTTATCAGCAAGTCGGCATGGTGCCTGTGGATGAAGAAACTGTGTGGTCAAGCCGTGGTGATAGTCGCTTCAGCTATTTTGTTGCGAAACCGTGGGACTCTGATCACGTCATTGGGGTAGCATTAGGCATTGACCACACGAGGTGTTTCAATGATTTGTTTGATTCGACAAGCCTCTGGGGCCTAGCAGTCGATCCGCAGTCACCATTACCGTCCATTGGTACCGCTTTAGTGTTGCATTTAGCAAGCTATTTCGCAGACAGAGGTCGCAGTATCCTTGACCTGTCAGTGATAGAAGGGAATGACGCGGCTGCCCGACTCTACGAGCAACTTGGTTTTGAGCGTGTTCCGGTGCTTTTAATAAAGCGTCGCAACCAAATAAATGAGCCCCTCTTTGTGCCGAAGGTAGTTCGGCAGGGATACAACTCGTACGCAAGCATAATTATCAACGAAGCCTTGCGGCGTGGCATCAGTGTTGAAGCTATTGATGTTGAACGTGGCTACTTCCGTTTGTCTCAAGGGAATCGCCGAGTTGTCTGCTGGGAATCTCTTTCTGATTTAACCTCTGCTATTGCAATTTGTCGGTGCTCGGACAAACAGTTGACCAACCGTTTACTAGAGGGTGCAGGGCTATCTGTCCCACCCCAAAAAGTCTGTCCAACGCATAATGAAGCTGAGGAATTTATGCAAAAGGTTGGCAGTGTCGTTGTAAAGCCACTTATCGGTGAGCAAGGTCAGGGTGTTTCGGTTAATGTAACAACGCAAGGGGCACTTATATCAAGTTGGCAACAAGCTAGCCGTTATCATGACAAGGTGCTTGTTGAAAAGTTTGTTGAAGGCAAAGATTTAAGAATAGTTGTAATTAATGGAGAAGTTGTAGCCGCAGTAATTAGACATCCAGCAGAAATAAGGGGAACTGGATCTCATACGATTGAAGAACTGATTAAGAAACTAAGCCGTCGGCGAAGTGCCGCAACTGATGGCGAAAGCAATATCCCATTAGATGATGAAACCAGCCGCTGTCTTGCTGAGGCTGGTTATAGCTTAGATGATGTTATTAAAGAGGGCGAAGTCGTGCAGGTGCGACGTACCGCTAATCTGCATACTGGAGGAACTCTTCATGATGTAACGGAAGTTCTTAGTGACACTTTAAAGGAAGCTGCCATCCGAGCTGCACTAGCTCTGGAGATTCCCGTAGTCGGACTTGATTTTATTGTTCCTGATGTTTCGGGTGATGAATATGTCATTATCGAGGCAAATGAGCGGCCGGGATTAGCTAATCATGAGCCGCAACCTACAGCAGAGCGTTTTATTGACCTGCTCTTTCCGCACGTCCCAGCCGCGGTAGGGTAGCTGATTTGAAAAACTACATGATTAGAAAAGGTTGAGCTTCTCACATGGAATGCAATCTAGATACAGACTATCTCCTGAGTACCTTAAAAAAGCTGTTAGGAATACATTCACCTACAGGCTATACCGATCCTATTGTGCGGACGGTCTGCGGCATGCTGCAGGAGCTTGGGCTTCATTTCGAACTCACTCGGCGAGGTGCTATCAGAGCAACCATACCCGGAAGACAAAAAGGGCCAGAGCGAGCTGTGGTAACTCATCTCGATACTCTTGGCTGCATGGTCAAGGAAGTGAAAGAGAACGGGCGGTTGGCTGTTGTGCCAGTAGGAACATGGTCTTCGCGATTCGCCGAGGGTGGTCGAGTTTCAATTTTTACTGACGCTGCCATCTTCCGCGGACAGGTTTTACCACTCAAGGCTTCTGGTCACACATTCAATGAAGCTGTTGATACCCAGCCCATTTCATGGAGTAACGTAGAAGTTCGAGTTGATGAGTGTGTATCTTCACGTGAAGAAGCCGAGTCTTTGGGTATTCGCATTGGTGATTTTGTCGGTTTTGATGCGGTGGTCGAAATATTTCCGAATGGCTTTATCAATGCCCGTCATCTCGATAACAAAGCAGGAGTTTCCGCTGTCCTAACGGCAACGAAATATATTAGAGATCAGCAGATTGATCTTCCGGTTGACCTTCATTTACTTTTTACTATTTCAGAGGAAGTTGGTTCAGGTGCCTCTGCAGTATTGCATGGAGATGTTTGTGAGATGATCACGGTTGATAATGGCACGACAGCTCCAGGGCAGGCCTCAAGAGAGTTTGGGGTGACGATTGGAATGGCAGATTCAACAGGTCCTTTTGATTATCACCTGACTCACCATTTACTTCGCCTTTGTGACCAAAAAAATATTTCGTGTGCACGAGATGTTTTCAAGTATTATCGATGTGATAGTGCGTCTGCGGTAGAAGCTGGGAATGATATTCGTACGGCACTCGTTACATTTGGTGTTGATGGCTCACATGGTTATGAACGGACAAACATCGATTCATTGCTAAGTGTCGCTCGACTTTTGCTTGCGTACGCGGAAGAGACACCGCTCTATGAGCAACGAGAGATGCTCGGTTCACTTGAGGGGTTTCCGGATACCAAAGATACGAATAGCCCCAGTACAAAATTTCTACCACCAGATCCACTTGCTCAGAGGCCACTCGGGCCAAAGCCTGAAGAATAAAATGACTGTGGAGATGCCGACCAAGACATTAAAGTGGCTGTTGAGAAACTATCTTAAGATGATGGACGATGGCACTGATTTCCAGGCTACATTCGTCTGCAAGATTAACAGTTTTTAGGTTTTGCCATGCGCATGCCATACAAACGTTTGGCATGTGCCTTTCACCCGTGCTATAGGCAAAACGAAGTACCCCCGGCAGGAGTCGCAGGTCTTAAAACACGGAGAAAAGTTTATTGGGCAACAGTGGGCCACAGAAGGCCAAACGTTGTTTCACTCGTAATAGATAA
>JBDOMS010000487.1:0-4011 GCA_039831735.1 Pirellulales bacterium | reverse complement strand
AATACAAATCGATTCTGAGTCGAACGCCACTTGAAGGTACAACAGAGCACGAACTGAATGCGAAACGTCGACGTAACTGGAATCCCGCCTCGGCGGTACGGGCGCTCACAACAATCAAAGGCCTTCCTATCGCATTCTACTCACTCCACATATGTGCTTCAGGTGGGAATGATGGGCATGCCTATCAATTGGCATCCAAGGTGTTGCCGAAGGAAACGGTAAGAAGAATTCTCATTGTTGGAGATTTCAATAATACGATTGGAGATGCCGCAATGAATACTATCGAAGCAGCGGGTATGCGGCCGACATGGAAGGACCTAAAGATTGATCTCTCCAGTCAATTCACATGGAATGCCTTGGACCCGAGGTCAAACCGAGGGGTTATCGATCACATTCTGTATGGTACGGCCTCTCACGCCAAGGCGACTGATGGTGCAATCATTGAGCTCGCAAAGCCGTTGTCTGATCATAAGCCCATATGGTCTGAAATACTCTTTTCTCGAAATGTGAAGAACGACCCATAGATGAGAGGTTGTTGGTTGACAAAAGATTCAGCCACTTTTTCATCGGCCACCACAAAGAAGCCCGAAAAAAGCACATCAAAAGATAAAAGATTAACGAGCGCACTCAAGAAAAAGTTCAGTAAGAGAATGCTGCTTAAGAGTGACTTTTTGAACCTTATTGAACATTCATCGGGGTTTGGGTGAAACATTCACGAGAAGAGTTTGAAATGTGTCGAAACCGTCAGTGATTTTTTTTCCAAGCAGTAGATAATTCCCAACGAAACAGGAAGAGGAATACAACTCTTATTTGAATTGCAACACTTTTTACAAGTCATTATCGACCATGAGAACTTTTTAAACGCCATCCGGGGGGATGATTTGCGGTTATCCCCTTGTTAGAGCAACTTCTAAAAATAAATGAGTAGGCCCGGACGGACTCGAACCGCCGACCAAGGGATTATGAGTCCCCTGCTCTAACCAACTGAGCTACGGGCCCTGAGGGGATGTGTTATAGGCTATTGGTCCATTTTTTTCATGTCACCAGTTGGAGAGAACGTTATGCAGCCCAATGCCGGGGAAGCCATCGGCGCAGGAATTCTTGCAATTGCGATCAGCCTCAGTATCCATGCCGTCTTTATGTTTGCCACTTTGAAATTGCAGTTGGCACTTCGAGAACGGTTCCCAGCACTCAAAGGGATCAAACTGATTATCCCATCCATTCTTTTACCAACGGCGCTGATTGTGACTTCAACGGTTATTCAGATATGTATTTGGGGGGTGATCGCCAATCAAACGGGTCACTTTGAATCATTTCGTGACGCGGCCTACTTTGCTGGCATGACCTACCATACGCTTGGAGCTGATGCTCAACTGACTATTCCGTATCGTGTGTTTGAGCCACTGATGGCAATGAATGGAATGCTGACCACAGGGCTGAATACGGCCATTCTCTTTGCCATTATTTCGAACATGGGCAAAGACAAATCACAACTCCGACAGGTCTTTCAGTAACGCTAACACGCCCATGGCGTTTTGAATCACTCTTGGTCTTCGGCCTTTTTGAAAAGCCCAAATAGGTCACTGTCGGTTGTGAGAATAAGTGTGGAGTCTTGATCAAGCGTTGTTTTATACATTTCAAGTGTTTTTAGAAATGTATAGAAAGCAGATGCATCAGGACTCGATGTATAGGCCTCAGCATAAATGCCTGACGCTTCTGCATCAGCCTCACCCTGAATCTCTTGAACCTCGCGGTACGCGTCAGATTCAATCTGCTTCAGTTCACGCTCCCTTTTTCCATCAATCTTTGCAGCTTCACCTGCTCCCTCCGATCGAAATCGCTCAGCAATTTGAAGACGCTCAGAACGCATCCGGTCAAAAATTTTCTCGATGACTTCATCTTTATAGTTGATCCGTTTCACGCGAACGTCCAACAGTTCGATACCCCAGATGCCAACTTTTTTTGCAGCTGCTGTGAGGATCTCTTTTTCAAGTGCCTCGCGACCAAAGCGAATAGGCGGTAACCCTGCGAGTACAACACCAGCCTCAGCAAGCGTTGCATCCTGTTCAGGCGTGCGATTTTCATCAGATCGGACAACTTCAATGAGGTCATGCCGAGCAATGACATTTCGTGTTTCACTGCCAATAATATCGTTCAGCCGTGACAGGGCACTGCGTTCATCTCGGAGGCTTTGAAAGTATTTGAGTGGGTCCGAAATCCTCCATCGTCCAAATGTGTCAACAACGACAAATAATTTATCACGTGTTGTCATTTCACTTGGAAGCCCATCCCACTCAAGGATTCTTTTTTCAAATCGATTTGCGGTTTGAACAAATGGAAGTTTGAAATGAAGTCCGGCGCCTGATGTTCCACTTTCTGCATTGATCGGTGTACCAATCGGGCGACCAAACTGCGTCAGCACAACTTGTTCTGTTTCATCAACGGTATAGGCACAACCAAGAATAAAAATCGCGAAGAGTGCTGCGAGAAAACCACCTATTGGAGACACAATGATCGCACTCAGACGTCTGAGGTTTTGCAGGACAGGGTGGTTAATCGGGAGTGGACTCATTATTGCCCCTTCATAGCTGGGAGGGACGATTGCGAGAATGGTTGAACATTCATAAGCGGTAAAAACTGTTTTGCATCAGCATCCAAAATGACAGTATTTCCGAGTAGAGGGAGCACTTCACCGAAGGTCTCAAGATAAAGTCGTTGTCGTGTCACGTCGGGAGCTTTTTCAAATTCCTCGAGCATCGCGCGAAAACGAGCCACATCACCTTTTGCTTCATTTACTCGCTTGAGTGCATAACCCTCTGCTTCACTGAGTTTTCGCTGCGCTTCGCCACTGGCTCGTGGAACAACTTTGTTGTATTCACCATTCGCCTGATTGATCATTTCTTCACGTTCTTGCTGTGCTCGATTCACCTCTTCAAAAGCTGATTGAACAGGTCGTGGAGGATGAACATCTTTGAGCTGAACCTGCTGGACTCGAAGGCCCATCTCAAGGTTTTGAACAAGTTCGGTGAGTTTGGTGATGGCTTCAGCCTCAATGCCCTGTCTTCCAATTGTAAGTACTTCATCAATGGTTCGATCACCGATTACCTCACGCATAACACTTTCTGAAAAGTCACGAAGTGTTGGAGCAGGCTCCCGAAAATTGAACAAGAATTGCTGAGGGTCGCTGATTTCATACTGGACAACCCACTCAACATGAGCCGCATTGAGGTCTCCAGTGACCATGTCACTTTCCTGCTCCGGTTCGGTTGAAATCTGCTCACGCTGAAGGGCACCGGAAGTACCAAATCCAAACTCCATTTTTAATTGTCTTTTCACAGGAAGAATCGTGACCGTGTCGATACCGAACGGGAGTTTGAAGCGAAGTCCAGGTCCAACCGTACCGATGAATTGTCCCCATCGTTGCACGACTCCAACGCTCTCAGGGCCAACGGTGTAAACAGCACGAGCCAGACCACCAAGCAACGCGACAATGACAATGCCTGCAATAATCATGGAGACCGACAGACCGCCACCAAATGACGGAAACTGGGGTCCACGAGGAAATTGAGAAGCATTTGGAAATCGGGGAAAGTCAGCCATGTGAAAACCTTACCTTCGTCCAAGGACGAAGTCGAATCATTCCAGAAGTTTTATGGTGGATGGACTGATGCGTGGATGAGATCAAGACGAATATGCTGAAAATACCTGTTATTGTGATAGATCGCTTGAAATCCACGGGATACCTATGTGTCACATTATTCGTTTATTAACTGTAGAAACCTTCTCTTTGTAACAGCAGTGAAAAGCGAGGATGTGTGAGATATTTTGAGAAGATTGACTATCGAGACGTGGAGCGGTGATGAAATGAATGCCCTGAGTAGGAGTTGCGTCTTTTGAAAGCAGGCTTCGAAAGCTTTGAGGTCGTGACGTATTCCTCGAAGGAAACGCTGTTCCAAGAAAGGCCGAGGGGTTCCGGAAAAGAAAACGATTTATATTTTGGTCATATTCTGT
>JBDOMS010000629.1:0-4020 GCA_039831735.1 Pirellulales bacterium | reverse complement strand
GAGGGGCATCAAAATCTGCAAATTTCTTTTCTGGATACAGTCGATACGAGCCATAATTCGCAAACATCATTCCCTCAGTGCCCACGAACATCACCCCACTTCGTGGCACTTTTTGACCCTTCACTTCTTCAGGTGTCATTGAGCCGTCATACCACGTCAGATGGACAGGAGGCAGTTTTCCACGCGATGGAAAATCGTAGTGGACAACAAGCCCCGTTGGACACGTCTCAGGATGAACCGGAGGGCCTTCCGCCTTGCACTGTGTTGGTGACTTCAGGTCAAGGGCCCAGAATGGTAGGTCCATGTAATGGCACCCCATATCACCAAGTGTTCCATTCCCGAAGTCCCACCAACGTCTCCATTGTGCTGGATGGTAGACCTTAGGAACAAATGGGCGAACAGGGGCAGGACCAAGCCAAAGATCCCAATGCAGAGACGATGGAGGCTCCACACTTTCTACCGGGCGATCCCCTCCGCCCCAACCTTTACCGACCCACACATGAACCTCACCAACATCGCCGATGGCTCCGGAACGAATCACTTCAACAACCCGTCGATAATTATCACTGGCATGGATCTGCGTCCCCAACTGTGTCGCAACTCCCATTCGCTTTGCTTCTTGTGCCACCAGCCTCGCTTCTGCAACCGTGTGCGACAGCGGCTTCTCACAGTACACATGCATGCCTTTTCGAATCGCACGAATGGATGCAGGAACATGATGATGATCTGCAGTACTCACAACCACAGCATCAACTCTCCCTACTTCTTTCTCGATCATTTCTCGATAGTCATGATACTGTCTTGCATCTGGAAGCATGGGAGGCGTTTTCTCTTCCCCTGTACCCTGAGCTGTTGCCACACGATCAAGATAGACATCATCAATATCACAGATCGCAACAATGGCCTGGCTGGAGACGCCTTTGAGATTTGCGGAGGCACGATTGGCAACACCAATACATGCGATTTGGAGTTTTTCATTGGCAGCCATGGACGTTCGTGCAGTGACTCCAGAAAAAACTCCCGCCGACAGGCTTGTCACTGCCGTTGCGAGCGAACCAACAGCTCTACGACGACTGAGCTTGGTTTGTTTCATTACAGTGCTCTCCTTCAATGTCTGTTCCTCAACCTTGATCGCGAAGAAATCATAGCCTCGGGAACGACTTGACGTAAAGCATGAGGAGGAAATACTTCTTCTGTCAAATTCACAGACTTGAGACTTAATTTGTTTGATGTACGCATAAAGAACGCGTGATTGTGTACACGGGCACCCTCAACTCAATTTATTTTCAGTAAAGAGCACGTTCCGAGGCAGGTTTGGGAACACGATTCAAATAGGAAGCGGTACATTCGGTAATGGTATCCTTGGGAAGTTCTTTCACGACGCTCAAACATGGATCTTTCTAATTGTTTGCTCGTTCCTGTGCGAAGCCCTACAAAAGTGCTCGTTCTTTCTTTTTGCAATAGTTACTCACCGCTCCATCGTAAACGCACAACATGGAGAGATGTATTCTCTCAATCAAAATGCTACTTGATACGCGACAGCATCGAGCATGGACCGGGAGGCTGGACATCAGACCAGTACCTGTCCCACTGATTTCTGAATGCCATTCCAGCGACCTTTCCACCATCATCTTCGTTGAAGCGGACAAATACAAAGATTAAAAAGATTGACAGGGCAACAAACAGGGCGAATTAGCCTGCTTTGGCGACTCCAAGCACTCTGAGAAAACATCATAAACCCTGCGGGTCATGCAAAGGTGTAACTACAGGCGAAACGGCAAAATCATAGTCAAAAGTTGGGGCATGCCTGCCGTTTTGGATACCAGTACGTATCAAGATTGAGCCTGTTTCTAGACGAACTGGATAGGTATTACGGCAGGACGCATTTCCGTTTTTGCAAAAATCATGATGCATTACTCTTGGACAGACATTCTGTTGCTCTTCGTGTTGGCTTTGTGCCCACTACACAACACCTTCGCTGATGAAGAGACCGTTAACATTCCACATGCTCCTCTCCCCCCTGATATTTCCTTTACATCTCACTCAGCAAGTGCAACTCCAGCCCCTATGACTGAAGAGCTTATTCATCTTCGCCATCAGATCCATCGGGTATTAGCTGCGTATCGCCAGCGCCCCCTCAACACTCTTGAACATACCCCCTGGGATATCATGCACTGGTCGTTGGCCTGGGGAGCTGGGGCAACGATTCGTCACGGAAACAATAACGGTGACATCGTGCGAGCGTTCGACTGGCTGAATCGTGGTGGACGATGCAATGGCCAAGTGATGGTGGCATCAGATCAGGGCCGACTCGTTGCGCTGCAGGGCAAAGGAATGCAAGGCCACACCTCACAATACCTTGCTATCATGGCCCAAGCGAGACTCCCTGAGTCCACACCGATCACGATTGATGGCATGCAGTTTAGCATTGAGGATCTTATTCAATTCGAACAGAAAGGATGCCATCAGAAAAATGAACTCACATTCACTCTGATCGCCATGGCGCACTATCTTCACACAAATGCAATCTGGAAAAGCCGAAATGGGGCAACATGGTCGCTCACTCGTCTTGTGGAGGAAGAACTCAAGCAACCTGTTTTCGGTGCACCATGCGGAGGAACTCACAGGCTCTATGCCCTAGCGTACGCATGCCAACAACGACGAGAGGCCATGGGAGAACTTGACGGAGTGTATGTTCAGGCCAATCGGAACTATCGTCTGCTTCAGCAAAAAATGTTTCGAGAACTTCAGAATTCGGATGGAAGTTTCAGTACTGCCTGGTTCGAACGCCCCGAGAATGGATGGGATGTGGAAAGAAAACTTCGAACAACTGGTCATGTTCTTGAGTTTTTAGTTGCAACTGCAGAACAACCTGTCCTCTACCACCCGAAAACCATCAAAGCTGTTGCATATCTCGCAGGTATCCTTGAAAAAGAACCGAACAAAGCCTGGAAGATCGGACCAATGAGCCATGCATTGCACTGTCTCGCAATTTATCAAGAAAGAGCATGGAGCGGACTCACGCCAGGAGCCATTGCTGCATTTGACGGTGACATGCGGGCAAAAGCTGCACCCATGCCACCTCAACCAAAGCCTTCATTTCGCCTTTCTCTCAAGCCTCTTCAATCCATGTTCAAATAGACTGAAATGGTATTTCTGGCAGAATACAGTCTGTCATCATGCTGGAGACTGTTGAAAATGCCTTTCGATCACCAGCCATGTGATCCGGTCCGCAGCCACGGACTCACAACACTTGTTGTTCTGGTTGTATCTGGAATGATTGGGTCAGGGGTATTTACCACAACGGGACACGCGGTTGAAACTCTTGGCTCAACAACACTCGTCCTTACCGCCTGGTTGCTCGCGGGAGTGATTGCCGTGTGCGGTGCGATTGGCTATTCGGCCATTGCAACTCTTTTACCTGTATCTGGTGGTGAATATCTTTATTTATCCCGTCGGATGCATCCTTTCATTGGTTTTCTCGCTGGATGGGTGTCACTCACCGCTGGCTTCAGTGGAAGCATCGCATTGGCGGCAAAAACGTGTGAAACCTACGCCAAACCATTGTTAGGAATACCAACAGACTTTCCTCCTCATGTGCTTGCCAGTGTTCTTGTCATCACGTTCGGCATGGGACATGCGTTCATCGGAAAGTCAGCAACGATCTGCACAAATACCATTACGATCCTAAAGATGCTTGCCATTGGAATCTTTATTACCGTTGGGTATGCAAGCCTCGATCACACAACTCCTCAAATCATTGCTGAGTCTCATTATTTCTCAATTGGCTCCTTTGCCAGCACAGTGATGTGGATATCTTTTAGTTACGCTGGATTTAATCAGGCGGTGTACATTGCATCAGAAGCCAAATCACCTGAAAAAAATATTCCCCGTGCCTTACTTATTGGTTCGCTGGTCACAACACTCGTCTACATGCTTCTGAACTATCTATTCCTGCAAGCCGGACCCTTGGAGAATATTTCTGGACAAGACGATGTGGCAGCCATTGCTGCAGGTGAG
>JBDOMS010000057.1:0-4037 GCA_039831735.1 Pirellulales bacterium | reverse complement strand
CACCCTGTCCTTGCTCACCCTGCCCTTGCTCACCCTGCCCTTGCTCACCCTGTCCTTGCTCACCCTGTCCTTGCTCACCCTGTCCCTGCTCACCCTGCCCTTGCTCACCCTTTTCCTGCTCCAAGTGCTGCCGACGGTGTTCGAGAATCCGCTCCACTGCTTCACCGTCATTTGTCCCATCTGAAGCAACATCTTCTTGGGACTGTTGATTCTGTTGCCCTTCAGGCTGCCGTCGCTGCGACTGGTTTTCACTTCCTAGCGACCGCTCTTGTTGCGTGTCGCCTGGAGTGGACTGCTCTCCTTCTGGTGATCGTTGATCATTGCCCGGTTCAGTTGGATCTGAAGTATCACCAGCTTGGGAACCGACACCCTCCTGAGCATTGCCTTCGTCAGGCTGAGTATTCATCCCACGATCCTTAACACCCTCAGGCTGTCCTGTCTCACCAGCGCCTTCCCGCGGTTGCTTCGACTCAGGAGAGCCATTTTCAGACTGCTGATCAACTGAATCTTGCATACTGTCATCGCCAGACTTTTCATTCCGCTGAGAATCCTTCATGCCGTCTTCAGGCAAAGATTCGCTGCCGGAAGTCTTTTCTGATTTGTTTTCATCTTCACGAGTGTCGTCCTTTGTATCTTGCGAAGAAGGCTGTCGGGCTGGAGCTGAATTATCAACTATCAAACTCTGCCAATTGGTTCGAGTTTCATTTGGTCGCTCTGGCCGGTTATCAACAGCAACACCACGGTATTCTAAAACTTGGCCAGGACCAGCTCCCAGCTGACGCGGAATCAGTAACGAACCACCCCGATACAGGTCACGCTGAGGTTTCGTGAGGAGGTCAATTTCTTGGATCCTCCCAACATCTTTTATGCGAACTTCCATTCCAACTTTTGTGAGTCCAAAGTCTGGATCAACTGCCCGAAAAAGAACTTCGACAGGCGCATCTGGTGGCACCCGCAAAACTGCCTCCTCGGGCTCCTCGATAGATATTTCAGGAGAAATATCCGGTACGACTTCGATCCTGTACTGCAACTCATCTTGAAGAAGACCTGAGGCTGTTTCTTTTTCATGTAGATGGGGCTGAAAAAGAAACCCATACTCTGAGCTTAGGTCTGGATGCAGACGAAAAGAAACAGATGCTTGCGTTGGGTCCGCAGGACTCACCAGCATTTTTTTATCACGTCGACCATCACAACCAAAATCAATCCAGGCTTCTTTGATTGCCCGATTCCCTGAAGCGACGACTGTTACAGATGTTCCCTCAATAGCACGAATATCCCCTTGCCATAGAACAACTTCGTCTTGCAATTGCGTATAGGCAGGAAAGTCATACTGTAGTTCCTTCACTAACAACGACGGTTCATCAACCACCGTCAGCTTAATCGGGTCAAGGCGAGCATCACCTGCACTAAGCTCGATTTGGACAGAACGATCGACGCCGCGATCACTATCAGGAAGTATTGTGAGATACTGATCATCGCTGTCCGAAAGCCCCTCTCGATTCATTTTTGTCTTCCACGATTTTGTTGAACGATCTATGGAACCGTCATTTTTTAGAGGACGCACCGAAAGTATTGGCATTTCACCACTGCGTAGGCCCTCTATTTTGGTTTGAACGAGAAGTTGTCGCCCCCTCACAATCGAAGCATGGGATGAGTGAATCTGTATACCATGGTCACTTCGATTTGAGTCCTCCTGAATGCCATTGTTCCCTAAGGCACGCCAAGAAAGTCGCAGGGGTTCAATTTGAACACGGGATGGTGCTGAGATTGATGTCCATGGGGCAAAGAGTCGAGCAGAACTTGTCAGAAGACTTTTGGGTGCGAATACTTCATACAGAACTATTACCATGATGAAAGCAGCGATCGCATACACCAATCGCAAAACTACTTGTCGATCCATGACAACATCACCGGAAGGCACACTCGAAAGCTGTTTTGCTGCTCTCCGTTTGAGTGAACGAACCATGCGTTGGCTTGATCCCTGTTCATTGTTTTTGATGAGCACTGCATTCACAAGATCGTTGTGAAGATCAGGATACTCTTGCTCAATGACACGAGCTGCATATACAAGATTGACCCGGTAGCGGATAAGGGGAACGATCCAACGAACAACCGCGATAGTTGCAACAACAAAGGTTGTGGCGAACCAGATCCAGCGAGCCCACCGGGGAAGACCTCCAGACACAAGCCAATGCTCAGCAAAAACACCGAACACCAACCAACCCAATGTGAAAAGCAGAACGGAGAGAATGAATATGGTGATGGCAACACCCTTGTAGTCAGCTCCGGCCGTCGCAAGACGCGATGCAACATACCGATCAGATTTTGATGCCGAGTCAGCATCAATAGCCCAAGAACCAACAGCGAGTGGGTGGGAAGAATCACCAGAAACCGACGCCATGACCAACACTCCAAGGCCAACAAACCCATCGATGTCGCATCGACGCATTCATACTTTCTCCTTAAGAGTATATGCAAAGACCTCTCTTTTCGAACTAACCACGTTGACAGGACATAAAACCACGGTGCATGATCCCTATCTTTGCTCAGATAATTCTTGGTTTTTCCTGCTCGTAAAGGCCAAATTGGATGCCGATACTACCAAATGCCACCTCATTCAAGCGTTTGGCTGATGGATCAGACACTCGCCTTTTGGCTAGAGCTTTGAGGTGCTTGCTTCGTGTTCTTTCGATCCCTTATGGTTTAGTGGTCTACCTACGAAACCGCGCCTTTGACCTTGGATTACTACAATGTCTTTCCTGTGGGGCACCTGTCATTTGTGTTGGAAACCTTTCTCTTGGAGGCACCGGAAAAACCCCCCTTGTCTCCTGGATTGCTCGCCACCTCAAAGCGTCGAAAATGCAACCTTGTATAGTAAGCCGAGGCTATGGTGCGCGACAGGGCCAACAAAACGATGAGGCAGCAGAACTCTCTCTCATTCTGCCGGACATACTCCATTACGCTCACCACGATCGAATCGTCGCTGCTCGCAAAGCAGTTACAACCGGTTCTGATGTAGTGATTCTTGATGACGGATTCCAACACCGTCGTCTTGTTCGTGACACAAACATCATCGCTGTCGACGCAACTGATCCCTATGGTTGCGGTTTTCTCTTTCCTCGAGGCTTTCTTCGTGAGTCACTTCGTGAAGTCCGTCGAGCTGATGCGATCGTACTCACCCGATCCACGCTTGTTGATGAGTCAAAACGCAAAGAGATCCGTAACACGTTTCAAAAACTTTGCCCGACGAAACCTTTGGTCTGGGCTGAATCTGACCATAAACCGATGCGACTGAGGCAGTCCAGTGGCATTGAGCTACCACTGGATTTTTTGTGTAGAAAAAAAATTGTCGCCTTTGCAGGCATTGGAAATCCTGATGCATTTCACAGATCACTCATGTCCATGGATACTCATGTAGTAGCCTTCCGCCCTTTTCCCGACCATCACATGTACTCTCAAAACGACTTGACGTCATTGGGCACGTGGGGTTCGCAACAGAAAGCAGAGTTATTCATTACGACTCTCAAGGATCTCGTAAAAATCCAAAAAGATACCCTTGAGGGAATACCTGTGGTTGCCGTTGAAATCGAAATTGATTTCCTGGTTGGTCGACAAGAAATCGAAGCGTTGATTGAGGGAGCAGTCTGAAGGAAAACTACTTCTTCTTCTTCTCAGAGTGAAGCGTGTGCTTCCGCAAACGCGGTGAATATTTTTTGACTTTCAGTTTCTCACCCCCCGTCTTTCGTCGAAGTGTGTAGTTCAAATCCCCAGTTTCCTCACAAACCAAGTGAACAACTTCAAGCTTTTTCTTGCCTTTTGCCATTAACGTTTCTCACACCGAAAGTAAACCAGGAACTTCTTGTCATGAAAACTGAACGCAAGGAGAGAATACCGATTTGATCAATTACCTGCCAGAAGAGTCAATAAATGTCGTGGTTTTTCACAAAAAATATGTCTCACGATTTTGCTCATCGTGTTTTTACGCGATAGACTTGTAGAAAGCGGGAAGTTGATTTGCATGCGAGTTTAATTATCGC
>JBDOMS010000104.1:0-4046 GCA_039831735.1 Pirellulales bacterium | reverse complement strand
TGGCAAAAATCCGTTATTCCACTGCCGGGAAGAAATTGGTTGTCCTTGCCCTCCACCTTCACTTGTCAACACAACAAAACCAGGAAGGTCTTCCGACTCAGAGCCAATCCCATAGTTCACCCAGGCACCCATGCTCGGACGCCCAGGAATAATTGAACCAGTATTCATAAACGTATGCGCCGGATCGTGATTAATCTGCTCCGTTTGCATCGAACGAATAATGGCTATCTCATCGGCGACCGAACCAATATGGGGAAATACTTCACTGATTTCCTGACCTGACTTGCCCCACTTTTTGAAAGCGTAACTTGGCCCCATGCACTTGAGTTTGCCAGCGCTCTTCTGGAGCTGAGCCAATTGCTGACCCGCGGTAAAGGAAGTAGGCATTGGTTGACCATTGAGCTCAGCAAGCTTTGGCTTATAGTCAAAACTCTCGAGGTGAGACTGGCCACCAGCCATACAAAGATGAATGACACGCTTTACTTTGACAGGACGATGACGCGTATCACCAAGCGTTCCGCCAACACCGGGTGATTGCGCAGAAAGATTCTGGGGACCACCAAGCAGACCCGCCATTGAAAGGGCTCCGATACCTGAAAAGGAATTTTGCAGGAATGTCCGCCGCTTCAGTTGATCGATTATCTCAAGAGTCATGAATGATCCAGGTCTGTAACTATTTTAGTAACGAGTAATCACTTCCTGCAGGTTCAAGATGCTACGAGCCACCGACGTTCTCGCTGCCAACTGCGTTTGAGTTTCACTCTTTGGCATTACTTTCATTCCAACAGCAAGAAGTGCGGTAGCAGCAGCAGGATCTTTTTCAAAACGGTCCAATTCAGAATCATAAAGCTTTGTTAAGGCTTCCAGTTCCGCAACTTCAGGGCCCCGCGTGAGGACGCGCTCAAACATTTCTGTAATTGTCGTCTCACGCTCAGCAAGAGACTTTGCGGCCTCAACAAAGGTGGGATCATTGAGAAGGACCAACGCCTGAAGAGGAGTGCTAGAAACATCACGTTTGACCGTGCACTCCTCGCGGGACGGCGCGTCAAACGCGCGCATTGCTGGATGAAGGAACGTCCGCTGCCAATGCGTGTATACGCCGCGTCGATATTGATTCGCATCAGTTGCCGCCTTGTAGGTTCGCTTCGGGAAATTGAGGTGTTGATAATATCCCGACGGCTGATAGGGATGAGCACTACGTCCCCCCACTTGAGGATTCAGTAAACCGCTCACTGCAAGCGCGTTGTCTCGCACCAACTCCGCTGGGAGACGAATCCCAGACTGGCGAGCAAGCAATCGATTGTAAGGATCACGCTCCTGAAGCGATGGTGTTCCACAAGAGCTTTGCTGATAGGTTTCCGACAAAACGATTGTCTTTATGAGTTGCTTCACATCCCAGCCACTCTTGATAAATCTCGCCGCAAGATGATCGAGCAATGCTGGATGAGTAGGCCATTGTCCCTGCGACCCAAGGTCTTCGACCACTCCTGAAAGACCGGTTCCAAAGAAGCGAGCCCACATCCTGTTGACGAAGGTTCTCGCCGTCAGTGGGTTCTCTGGTGATACAAGCCACTTCGCAAGATCAAGCCGTGTTAGTGCACCTTCACGATGACCAGGCAAAAAATGAGGTGTTCCGGGCTGAACGACTTCTCCTGATGTATCCATCCAGTTACCACGTGGCAGAATACGGATCTCACGATGCTTTGCCGAAACGGTTGCAGGAACCGTACGAATCCCTGCATTGATCTCAGCAATTTGCGTATTGAGTTCACCTATCGCTTTATGCAATGGCATCAGTTCGGGCGCAATCGTTCGATAATGAGCAAGAATGATTGATTCGTCTTTCTCGCTGCGATCCGACTCAGATTTTTTTAGTGCGTCTTTGAGTTCCTTTGAAATACCATCCCATCGATACTTGTCATTATTCGTCGCAAGTCCAAATTGATCCCAGAAAACTTTTCCACCAAACTGAGTGAAGGCAAACTGGGTCAGTTTCGCACCCTCTTTGAGACCAAGATCTTTCACTGACACTGAGAGACGCACCCACGTATCGACCTCCGGCAATTCCCCAGCCTGAAAGTGCGCGGGCCCTTCCGCTCCCTTGCCATATGGAATGTCATCCTTTCCCCACCAAGCACGGTGGGCCCATCCGTCTTTCTCATGATGAAACTGAAGCATGACCTGGCTTGGAGGATTCTTTGGATCAATGAAGACATAGGCGTACAGCACATCGCCATCAACGATCTCCAATGGATTTGACTGCGCGACTGCAATGTGTTGAATGAGACCGCTTGCCTCCTGGAGACGCGAAACGCGACCATCAAAAACCTTCCCCTTGCCGGGCCCCACAAAATTCCAGCCCTTCGTCTCAATGTTCCGCCTCTCACCGCGTTCACTGAGAATGACGTAGTCCACCGGACCATCTTTCGCCATCACGGCAGTTTGATCCTGCACCCACTTTTTCGCTCCCGCGGCCAATGCTGGGGTTGTCACCTGCAACTGTGCGTTCTGCATTGCCAACTTTTGACCTAAGTCCTTCAAACGGGCCTCTTCTTCTGGGCTTGGGACCAGAAGCATGGGACCACGCTGTCCGTTCTTGTAACCCTGCGCATAGAAGGGTTTCACGTCTTCCTGAAAACTCCCGTCGTTATTCCAGGCACCCTTTTCGAGAATGTCAGCAAAGAAGGCTGCGAACTGATAGAAATCCTTCGTTGTAAAGGGGTCAAATTTGTGATCGTGGCACTCAGCACATGCCAGGGTCGCACCCATCCACGTCGTTGCCGTGGTTCGAACACGCTCCGCCTGATACTTTGCGAGATACTCAGCATCCTGAATCCCGCCCTCTCCACTGGTCTGTCCAAGCCTGTTATAGACTGCCGCTACCTTTTGCTGCAGCGAAGCGTCTGGGAGGAGATCTCCTGCAATCTGTTCAATTGTAAATTGATCAAACGGCATGTTGGTATTGAAGGCATTGATGACCCAGTCGCGGTACGCTGAGACTTCAATCAGTTGATCCCCGTGATATCCAACACTGTCCGCGTAACGAACTGCGTCAAGCCATTCAATGGCCATGCGTTCCCCAAAATGAGGAGACGCAAGAAGACCGTCTACATAATGCTCCAAATCCGTTTCACTGAACTGGACCACCTCTTCCCTCGTGGGTGGAATCCCAGTGATATCGAAATGCAAACGTCGCAGCAACGTGACCGAATCGGCGGGTTTTGATCGGCTCAACCCTTCACGAGAAAGTCGCTGGTCAACCAGATCATCGATTGAATCTTCTGTGGATGCAGAGTTCACTGGCAAGTAAGCCCAATGGTCTTCATATCGTGCGCCCTCCCTGATCCAACGCTCAATCATTTTCTTCTCAGCACTGCTTAGATGTTTGTTCGACTCAGGGGGGGGCATCACTTCATCAAGGTCATCTGCAGTAATGCGTCGATAAAGCTCACTCGCCTCAAGATTCCCAGGCACGATTGAATTTTCAGCCAGAGCCCCCTCTCTGGTATCGAGCCGAATGCCTGACTCCCGGGCATTTTCGTCAGGCCCATGACATTGAAAACATGTATCCGAAAGAATCGGTCGAATATCACGATTGAAAGACAGTGTCTCCACCGCGTTCACCGCAGGGAGCATCATCACACAAAGCACGAAGGCAAAGAATAGGTTTCGGTACGACACGTTGACACTTCAAGTTGTGGTTGATTGTTCTAATGCTACTGACTTTTCCTGGTTTTGTCTTTCTTTTTCCTATCCTTTTGGGAGCCCTTCATCGGTCCGTATGTTTCCAGCAACACCTGATCAACAATGGTCCGATTTTTTCTCTTATGAAAAGCCTTCAACATTGGATCATTCGTTCGCGTCATATGAGAAACCAATTGAGCTTGGAGCGATGCAACGGTCGATTGCTGATCAGTGTCGTCAATGAGATTGTGGAGGCAATCGGGATCCTGCCTCAAGTCATACAACTCTTCAGGGACACGATAACGAAACAACTCAATCCGAGCGGCGATTGCGGCATCCGTCTTCGCCGCAGCACTCATTGC
>JBDOMS010000431.1:0-4068 GCA_039831735.1 Pirellulales bacterium | reverse complement strand
ATTTGTCACCACCTGCATTCAAAACCCGTGCTCATCAACGAAAGGCACTTGATCGCCTTGCCGAGATCAATGCACAGCACGCAGCCGCGCATCCTGATCATGCCGAATTGGCTGCAAGAATGGAAAGTTATGAACTGGCATTCCGGATGCAAATGGCAGTCCCAGGTGTTATCGATATCACCAGCGAACCAGATTATGTTCACAAGCTGTATGGGCTCGATCGAAAAGAAACAGCCTCGTTTGGGAAACAGTGCCTCATGGCTCGAAAACTTGTGGAAGAGGGAGTGCGCTTCGTCCAGATCTTTTCAGGTGGGTGGGATAGCCATGACTACCTCGAGCGAGGACATTCTGCTCGGATTGCAAGTGTTGATCAGCCGATCGCAGCGCTCATAGAGGACCTGAAAGCACACGGTTTACTTGAGAGCACCCTTGTTGTGTGGACTGGTGAATTCGGTAGAACTCCTGATAACAATTATCGGGGTGGTGTGACTGCGCTCGGACGTGGTCATAACGTTGAGGCAATGAACATGTGGTTTGCGGGCGGTGGCGTTAAGAAGGGTTCAGTTGTTGGTGCCACCGATGAGATCGGTGCGGAGGCAGCAGAAGTTGTCCATCCAATCCGTGATGTTCACGTGACGCTTCTTCACCTTTTGGGATTGAATGACAATAAGCTTACATATTTTCATGGGGGACGGTATAAGCAACTGTCGCAATTCGGTGGAGAAGTGATTTCAGAAATTGTTGCGTAGTGGACCTCTTGCATCTTTAGTTTCATACAGATCTATGCCCGTTTTTGATTTTTCATTTGAGGTCGACGCCCCACAGAAAGCAGTTTGTGATTTCCATCACGATACCCGGGCGCTCAAGCGGCTCACACCCCCGCCAACCATTGTGCAACTCCATTCAGTGGAGCCCTTAGCAGAGGGGTCGACCTCTGTTTTTACGTTATGGATCGGGCCATTGCCTTTAAGATGGACGGCTGTTCATCGACATGTTTCTGATCAAGGCTTTACAGATATTCAAACGTCAGGCCCCGCAAAAAGATGGGAGCATACTCACTCCTTTATCCCACTTGGTTCAAGCAAAACAACAATCCAAGAACATATTGAATATGAACATAAATCCGGGTTATGGGGAGTTGTGACCAGAGTTCTGTTTTCCAAGCCAAATCTCATGATCATGTTTACGTACAGAAAATTCGTCACGCGACGGGCCCTGACGGACATGAACTCTAGCTGAGCAAGGTCTTGATGGAGTGAGGTGTTTCTATATCCCATGGACTAAGACGAAGATGCTTGGCGCCTGGATTGCCTGCAAGTTCCTCAGGGGTGATTGGCTGACGGTTGGACAGTTGCCGTCGGGCAACATTAATCGAAGCATCAGATGCATCATCATCTTCTAGTTGACGTGCTGCGATCCGCGCGAGAACAAACTCCTCTGGAATATCTATTTCGAGCCATGTAATCGGTGTCGTATGCTCTTGCGCAATCTGGGAGAGCATGGCACGGTGTTGTCGCTCATTGTAGGTAGCATCAATAACGACATTATACCCAGCCTTTAAGACGGTCGATGCGATTTCAGCAAGTCGTTGGTATACCCGAAGAGTCAGTTCTTCTGAGTAGAGTTCCCTTCGGGCATTTTCATCACTTGGTCGTTCAGTTGGTTGCATGCCAGCAAGGCGTTTTCGCTCAACGTCGCTTCGTAGCCTGACGGCACCACAAGTGTCTATTATCTTGCCGGCCAAATTCGTCTTCCCAGAGCCTGACACACCAGTTGTTGCGAAACAGCGAGGGGACCGTCTTGCTGTGTAATTGTCGGCGATGGTTAGATAGTGATTACACTCATCAAAAGCCTCGCTGGCGAGTTCTTGATTGTGATTCTGAGTCAACTGTTTCCATCGAATGGCTGCGACTGTTGCTCGAACGATTGCCCGATAGGCGGAGTAGAGTGGGAGAAGTGTTAGGGAGGCATGGTCATCCGAGGCTTCTATCCAGCTATTGAGAACACGTGATGAAAAGTCGTGTTTCCCACGTGCAAGCAGGTCCATTACAAGGAATCCAACGTCACTTGCTACATCAATCCAACGAAGTGATTTATTAAACTCAATACCGTCAAACGCGAGAAACTGCCTACCCTCTCGCAGTATGTTTCCAAGGTGTAAATCACCATGACATTCCCGTACTTTTTGATTGTCTTTCCGCTGCTGAAACGTCTTCTCGTACTTCTCCACAAAATTTTCAAACCACTCTCCCAACGCGTTGAGGGTACTATCAAGATCTGGTCGTATCTCATGGAGCTGTTGAAGATTAAGGGTAACTGTGTTGAGAAATGTCGTGGAATGTCCCCACATGTCCCTTTTGTTAGCAACTGTTAGGGTTTCCTGAATGAGAGCGATGTCTCTTCCCAGCGCCTCGTAATCACTGGTTGTGAGAGCCTGGCGGTCAAATAATAAATCAAGCTGATTTGATCGATCAAATTGTTTCATCTGCACAGCCCAGTCAATTGGTGGCTCTGAACCCCCAACGACGGCTTTCTCCGGTTGTCCGGTGATCGGAATGACAGTGTGATACAGCTCTGGTGCAAATCGTTGGTTCAGACGCAATTCCTCTTCACAGAAGTGCTTTCTTTTCTCAATTGTTGAAAAGTCAAGAAAACCAAAGTGACATGGTTTCTTTATTTTGTAAGCAATATCTCCAGTAAGAAAAATCCAAGAGATGTGAGTTTCAATAAGTTCAATCATCCCAGTAGCGTGCGGATATGCGTCTTGAGAAAGAAGACGGCTGACAAGTGACGAGGGGTATAAGTGTGTCACGATGTTTGCAGAATCAACGAAGATGAGGTGTTCTGATCAGGCTACATTATACGTGGAACAATACAAGCTAACGACCTTGCGGAACACCATACTTAATTGTCAGAGACTGAGTCTTCTCGACTCGGAGCATGATGATCATCGGCTTGTGGAGGCCTACGAGTCGAAACCGGATGGTCTCGTTTATCTTAGCCTTTGCATCATCGCCATTGGCGTTATGTTTAATGTAAAGTTGTGTTTGTCCCGGATAGCTTCTCGTCACAATGCCATTCCAGTATACGTCAAACACATGTGTTTCATGACCACCACTGTACTCAACATTGATCGAGAGTATGTCGTCCTGAATTTCACCCTTGAGCAAACTGAATGGATCAGACCGGATCTCGTCGATTCGCACATTCGGCCGTATTCTCGTAATTTGTTGAATCGTTCTTTCTCTCTGTTCATTTCCCAAACTACAGAGAGGATATATTGTAATGATAGCTATCATCAATAAAGAGTTGACGATGAACTTCATAAGCATTTCTTATACAAAGAGCATGGAATAATATTGAGCTACGATGGTTTCACGTCGTTTGAAGCACGACCTTTTTTCCGAGGCGTGCGAGTTTCTTGTCGCTTTTTATTTTGACGAGTTTTTGCGAGTTCTTCCGTAGCAAGCCCATGATCACCTTGCTGTTTCATCCAGCGATTAAGTTCGCTGGCGAGCCTGGATTTTATCTTTGAGAATGCAGGATCCTTGGCAAGATTACGTGTTTCCAATGGATCTGTCTGGAGGTCATAGAGTTCTTCTGTAGGTCGATGAGAGAGCCACTGCACACGCTGTGCAAGGATCGGGTTGTTTGCGGCATCGGCTTTCCATGAGGTAAAAGGTTCTCCCTTATGTATGCCGCCAATGCTATAGGTATTCTTTGAAGCAAGGTTCCGGATAAACTTATAGCGCTTGTCACGCACAGCACGTATCGGATACGGTTCGAGATAACCGTTGATTCCAACTGTTGTATGTTCGGCAAAGATATATGAATTGAGTTCTTCTTCCTCGCCGAGAAGTACTTTGAGAAAGCTCTTGCCATCAAATCCACGGTTTCCAAATGCATCAGGACAGTTTGGATCAATTGTCTCTGGATCAATGCCTGCAGCGTCAAGTAGTGTTGGCGCAACATCTACATATTGCATGAGGGCTTCGGTCTCACTGCCAGGACGGATTTTCCCAGGCCAACGAACAAGACCAGATACACGAATGCCGTTGTCATAGAGAC
>JBDOMS010000307.1:1721-4080 GCA_039831735.1 Pirellulales bacterium | reverse complement strand
TAGCCAGGCAGATTTTGATTCTCGGACCCTAATCCATAGGTCACCCAGGAACCAAGGCCTGGATCCCCTCCAAGTCGGCTGCCCGTATTGATGTGGAGAAGTGCTTCAGGATGATTTAATGATTCAGCCTGACAGCCACGATAGATACACAACTCGTCGGCTACTTCTGGTTTTGCAAGAAACTTCCAAGGCTCCGACATTTCAATTCCGGATTCGCCAACGCGGCGGGACTTGAAGGGGCTACCAACAAAGAACCGTTCTCCAGTGGCAAGGCCAGCAGTACGGGTTGACTTAGTGAGATGCTGTGCGTTGAGCGCTGGCTTAGGATCGAACGTATCAACATGTGATGGCCCTCCTTCCATAAACAACATGATGACAGCCTTGGCCTTCGCTGGATGCATCGTTGGCTTCGGGGCGAGGGGACTTTTAGACGTTTCAGCAGCGCACAAATCAGTCAGCGCGAGTGCCCCAAGGGATGATCCGAGCCCATAAAGTACATCTCTTCGTGGAATGACCGTGTGATAATTCGACATAATAAATGGCTCAGTAAAATCAGTTAGTAGACGAACATAAACTCATTTGAATTCAGTAATAGCAAGCATACATCTGCAAGTGCGCGAGTATCGCTATCAACGGTCCATGGCTTTGCATCGGCAACATAGTCGTCATAGACATTGAGTTTTTCAATGAACTCAAATGGTTCTCCCGTAAACTCCTCCACGAGTGATCGCACCACTTCCCGTGGATAGTCAATTGGCTCAGGAACATGGCTTGCATGATAGCTCTTCATCTCGATGAAATAGTCCCGCAGTTGATTGAGTTCACTTGTTGTGGGCAAACGTCCATAGGCAAGCCGAACTGCCCGTCGCACTAAAGCCACCGGACTGTGCGGTACCTCCCTTTGAATTCGGAGTGCAAACGCAAGAGAACGGTCAGTCATAAAATTACTATTGAGAAGCGTGACTGCTTGTGGTGTTACGGACGCAGCATCACGCAGCTCACAGGATTCATTTGGATTCGGTCGATTCATGGTTTCAAGAAAAGGAATTGCCTGACCACGAACACGATATGCATAGATGGTTCGCCGGTTTCGCTCGGCCGGAGTGCGAGATGGCTGGTGTGCCGGTGCAATAGAAAACTGGATCATGCGGGGCTGCAGTGCAACTTCCATGTTGATCTCTGGCATGATTGGTACACCACCAGATTCCTTGTTGAGTTCACCGGTTACCAGAAGAATACTGTCTCGAAGCTCTTCGGCGGAAAGTCGTCGTTGCGGAAATGACGCAAGGAGCGTGTTATTTGGATCAACCTCACTTTGACGGGTATCAACGGGAACCCCCGAGCGTTGATAGGCTTGCGAGGTCACAATCAATCGATGCAACCGTTTTACTTTCCAGCCATGTGCAATAAAGTCTGCCGCCAACCAATCGAGTAAGGCAGGGTGTGTCGGCTTACTCCCCTTTACACCAAAGTTATTGGCTGTGACAACAAGTCCCTTTCCAAAATGTGATTGCCATATTCGATTGACGAACACACGAGCCGTGAGAGGATTTTTATCGTTTGCGATCCACCTCGCCAACGCCAAACGACGACCGTCTAACGCATCAGAAATCCGCCAGTTCGGCATCCCGTGGGTCTCGCGCTGAAACGAGACCGCACTCAACACACCAGGTGAAACCGAGTCGAGTTGGGCATCCAATGCACCACCACCAAGAATGTACGTTTCAGGCTTCCACAACTGATCAAACTTGTCAGGTTTGCGAAGCTTTCGACCATTTAACGATTTCGGTATCGGTCCATTAAAAACGGTCTGTGCCAAAGGCTGATAGCGTTCAAGTCGACGCTCCCAGATCCAGACATCCTGCTCACGGACTTTCTTGATCCCTGTCTCAGCTGGGGTCAACCCAACATGCCGGGGAGGCTTCATATCTTCAGGATCTTTTCGCCGGGCATTTTCAGTTTTATACGGAAGACCATGTTCTTCGTACCATTGCTTCGCTGCCAACTCCTGCTTATCGTTGACCACCTTAAGCTCTGCCTTCGCATAGTCCAGAAGTTCTTCAACAAGTTTTCGTTTGCCAGCAAAGCCATTTCTGTTCTCTGACGGCAGGAAATCAGCCGTCATCTCAGCTGGCTGCGTTCCAGCGAAGGCAGCATAAAAGGCGTAGTAGTCACGAGTGGGTATGGGATCAAACTTGTGATCATGACACTTGCAGCACCGAAGAGGCATCGCAAGAAATGACTGACCGACATTGTGAACAACGTCATCCAAAAAAATCTGACGTGCCTCTTCCACAGGGATCATGGCCGTGCCCCAAGGCCCCATGCGCAACATCCCAGTTGCAACATACGATTCCGG
>JBDOMS010000307.1:0-1711 GCA_039831735.1 Pirellulales bacterium | reverse complement strand
GGCTGAAGCTCATCACCTGCTATCTGCTCAACTATAAAATCACTGAAGGGCTTATCCGTATTGAATGCGCGAATGACATAATCACGATATCGCCAGGCATTTGAACGCTCATAGTCATTTGAAAAGCCTGCGGTATCTGCATAACGCACGACATCAAGCCAATGCTGCGCCTGGCGTTCCCCATATTGCTTTGTTGCGAGCAAACGGTCGACAAGCGTATTCCATGAATCTTCGGAATGTACTGTCGAGTTTTCAACGAATTCCGAAACCTGTAGAGGCGTTGGAGGCAAACCAATGAGGTCATAGGAAATTCGTCGAATCAATGTCTCGGGAGCAGCTCGATCGGCTACACGAATATCTGCCTGGTTTGTCCCGTGATTGAGGAATCGGTCGATTGGGTGTTCTGATGAGTCGCCTTCAAGTTGAGGAAATACTGTTTGAAGAGGCTGAAAGGCCCATATTTCTTCAGGCCGATATCTCCTATACGTCCATGTATCGGAAAGGCCGCCGCTTGTGTCAACAAGCACTCCGTCTTCTGTTTCACGAGTGGCCCGTTCCTTTTGCCTGATTGATTCTTGCACGGACTCGCTTGGCCATCGAGCACCGGCTGCAATCCAGTCTCTGACCACTTTAATTTCTTCTTTTGTAAGTCGATCATTCTCCTTTGGTGGCATCTGCGAATCTTGCCACTCGACCGCCTGAAGAAAGGGGCTCTGTTCAGGTCTGCCAGGTACTACCGCAGGTTCTCCAGACTCTCCTCCTGCGAGTACATGCGCTCGAGTCATCACACTATAGTCACCACGAACATTGTCCTTGTCACCGCCGTGGCAACCAACGCATTTGTGCTTCAGAAGCGGATAGACCTTGAGAGTAAAGAGGCGATCAGCATCATCCTGAGTCAGAACATTTTCTGCACGAACCGTGGATGCAATGACCACTAAGAAAACGGCCCTGCACAGTGCCCGCAGCAACGGCATAGGAAATCGAATCTTCATAAACATCGAATTGTTGTACTTAAGCGAAACACTCGTCGTTTGAATCTTTTTCTGCAGCGATACGGCTCGCTGCCTTACATCCCTATAATGTTAGACTAACGAAGCCTACCGTCAGGATAGCACCCACCGCTGCAGACACATTCGAAAAAACCTTACCCCAAACCCCTCGCTTGACTCTCTGCGTCACGTGTTTGTGAAAAACCATCTTTTGCCTGAGGATTTGCACGAGAGTCTTTGAAAAGCAGTATTTTAAACAACTTTCTTACAGAAAAGCCGTTTAAAAGTAACTAGAGCGATTCAAGTTGTCTATTTCGTTGCTTGGATAAATACTTTTAAACCCGAGCTGTATGTAGTTAGTACGGAGTTGGTTTTTAATGGTTCAGGCGATCACGCATGATCCATTTTGATGAGGAGAGTTGACATGCCAAGTTCTCACGCGTTCCGAGCTGCGAAAATCTCATGGTCAGGATTAAGAATGTTCGTGGCGTGTTGTATCGCAGTCAGTTTTGGAGGTCTCGGCTTGTGCCAACATGCAAGTGCGGCAGAACAGGATGCGACATCTCGTATTGATCAAAGGTATTCATCGGAAAATGTGACCACTGGCTCACCATTCGAGGAAGCACCAGACTTTCGACGTCATGTTGTTCCACTTATGGGACGTCTCGGCTGCAATGGCCGTGCATGCCATGGGTCATTTCAAGGGCAGGGTGGATTTC
>JBDOMS010000227.1:0-4085 GCA_039831735.1 Pirellulales bacterium | reverse complement strand
CAAAGGTCAGGCTTGTGGGGATGCTGAGTTTGTCAGCAAACACGGTAAACCTGTCTGCTCGACCATCGTGATCGGTATCTTCACAGATGGTGATGCGATCTCTCCCTTTCCCTGCGGGTTGCAATTGATTGGGGTAGTCCATTGTTTCGCAGACCCAAAGCCGACCACGTTCATCCCAATTCATGCAGATCGGCTTGAAGATATCTGGATCAGATGCATAGAGCGCTGGATGAAAGTCAACTGGTACGACAAGATGTTGTTGCGATGCTTGCGGGGTCAGTGGACGCTGCATCTCGGTTTTGGGTTTACCAAGCGTTCCCCATTTGTCACTTGGCGGATAAAAAGGAACCTTTGCATCAACATATTCAAATGGCTCAACATTGTTTTTCGGAGTTGACATATCTGGCACAGGAAACGCCGTGGGGTCAACAAATGAAGGAACCACACCCGGGTCAGCGTTCACCGCCCAGCGAATGCCACGTTCAATGAGATTTTGAAACCCGGGGTTGCCCCAGGTTCGTTCATCGTGGCCCCATGCGGTGTAAAAGACACGCCCGTGGCCAGATGTGCGTATCCATGTCCATGGTTCGCGTCCTTCTCGATCCACGCGATATGACAAAACAACCCGATCAGTTTCATTATGATTGTGATGGACGTAGGTCTCATCCCAGCTTGTGAAGCCATCAAATCCCCTCATGATGGGATGATCAGACTGTGTAATGGTTGATCGAAAAACACCAGTGCCATGCCGTTGAAATTGGGCGCCGACAAGCTCGACGTATTGCTCTGAATTCAGAAAACAGAATGATGCACAGTGGATCGGAATAAACCCGTGGCCCTTTGACACGTAGTCGAACAAGGCCTGTTCCTGTTCTGGATAACGCTGTCCAATATTGGCATAGAGCATGACTCCGTCATAGTGGCTCAACGTCTCTGGGTTGAGGTCACTGATCTTATCCGTGTAGGTAAGGTGGATGCCACGTTGTTCTAACACCGGCTGCAATTGGGCGAAGCGATCAGCAGGATGATGATGTCCATGGTCACCGAGAAAGAGAATCTGAATGTCAGCAGTCAGACCAATGGATGGCGAGCACAGAATCAGCGCAGCACAATAGAAAAAAAACTTCACAGACATGCGGACGCTCCATAGTCGATGAATGAATCACCAAGCGGACATTGAGGGAGGCCATTGTATGCATCAATGGCCTCACATGCACGATTCCAATAGGATGTCGCCTTGAAGAATCCGTTGGTGCCGCAATTCAATGAGGTATTTCAGCCTCTGCATACACAGTGGTCATGTTTCGCATTCGGTCGGTGCCAGTCCGCGAACCCATGCCCTTATGCGATTTCGAAGTGAATCTGCGTGGTCTCTTTGGATTTGAGTGATTGTTCTTGGTGCCAGCCAATCATCGCAAATGCCGCGTCTACCGATTCCTTTGAAGCATTGTCAGTACCCGGTACCCAGCGAATCTCATCTGATGAAGTGATAAGACGGCGACGGAAAAACTTCAGTAACTCAAATGGGTTTGAGTGCTGTGGTGCTGTCTCCTCTGAAATATTTACCCATACATTGTCTATTTTCTTTTCAACGTGTCCGCTTGCGATCGCCGAGATAACAAAGGATTGTTCACCAGCGAACGAACCGTAGGCTGCAGCCCCAACCAGATCGCTATGGACCAGTCGAACTGGGGACGGACCAATCTGGCCGTTTCGATTCAAAGAGATCTTTGACGAACGATGAAGCTTTGGTCGTTGTCTATGCGGGGCGTTGTTGTCCACATAGAGTTCAATGGGTTTGGTGCCCTTATTGCCAGGATCTGACCGTTCGTATGGCTTAATTGTCGCATAGGTCGTGCTTCGTACCCGCTCACCCTGTTCATTCGTTGTCCAGAGTCGAAGTTTCGGGAAATTTGGCGATTGTGGCAGTTGCCAGTCACCACTATCTATCCGCTCATGAGTAAATTGTGGCTGACTCTTGGGAAGTATCCGTGCAATCGATGCTGGTTTTTGAAGATTTTGTGTGGCTTCGATATCCCATCTATCAAATGTATTTATCGCCCCGACAGTAAAATCAAAGTTTGGCGTGTTAGGGGCTACAGTAGGGCCGAAACCTCGAATTTCAGCCCCAATATCCACACTGCTCGCCAGGTAGACGGAGTTCATAAAAGGACCACTAGACTCGCGAGCGAAACTCGGGACATAAACATTGGTGACTGTTGTTGTCGCCCACTTGTTCGTCCAAGTCCACTCTGGGGAGGGTACGATACGCATAGCAGAGAGGCCATATCCATTAGATTCATTATTAACTGCTCGGTGGACATAGACGCGGTTGGCATTTGATACGGAAGGTCCATCATTGATAAAACCGTATGCATAGCCAACAGCATTGCCAGCATTTCCTTGGAGAACAGTATTGCAAGTTGCCTCAATAAAATTCGCTTGTATCTTGACCGAATCATCATTGGCGTGAATAAAAGAATTATTTATTTCTGAATGCCAGGCACTGATTCCAGGTCCGTCTGCCTGGTCAACCCAACCACCAGCCTGCTTGTAGTCATATAGCCGAGCTTTTGAATGGAGGAACTTAAACCTAGTGTCTGTAGGTGCTATATCAATTTCCCACTCACCGGAAACATCCTGCACCAAAGCAGTATTATTGAAGTCTTGTAGTAAAACTGGTCCATACCCACGATAGGCAGGCCAGCCGACTGTCACACCGGAAACGTCAACTGCCCAGTCGTTTGGATCATTGTCAGTTGTTTGATACACACTTGAGGCGGTCAGCATGTCACTGTTGATGTAATACGTGGCATGATTTCTGGCATCACGTTTGTTGTTGTAAGATTCAACAATATCGTACCCATTGATTCTACCGTTTCCTCGGACGACCACTTTCCTGTCTGTTGCCAGAGTCTTGATGATGTAGTCATCTGCCGCTAAACCGACTGGTAAGTTTGTCTGATAGGATCCAGCAGCTGCTGCATTTGCAGTGTTGACGATATTTTCAGCAGTGGTTTTATCCATTCCTCCCCAGATGGCCATGCGACTACTAAGATTATTGGCCTTATTGCCGGCTACCACATCAAGATTCCCTGTCACAATTACATCCACACCGGATGTATCTAAATCAGTTTGCAGAGTTGATGTTGCATTCAAATTGTTCGTTAGCATGTAATTCGCCAAGCCGCCAACGTAGGCTACCGCGTACGTGCTTTGATTTGCCTCTTTGAAAACTTTCCAGCTCGTTTGCCAAGCTGAGTCGAGAGTACTTGCATCTATCTGATGAGTTTGAAGGGACGAAGGAGTAATGACAGCTTGGGGATCTGCTATGAAGACTTGTGCCTGTCGACTTCCGAAGCCACGTACACTGCCATCATCTGCTGGCGTGATGGAAATTTGAAAGGGCACACCTGCGAGTCGACCACCGCCGTCGAGGTGGTTTGTGCTGTCAGGGTTTAGTGTATCAAACTTATTAAGAGCGATTGTTTGCGTACCATCTGACTGCTTATCCATTGTGATCGATTCATTGCCAATGGTAGCGTGAATTACGTCGGGCAGTGCTGGTTTACCAGGAGCTGCAGCAACCACCAATGTATAATTAGCATAAAATTGAGTTTGTGCTGGATCTAAATCCGTGAATTGATGAGTTTCGAGGTAATTAAACTCACCGTTTGGGCTGGTTGATGGCGTAGCACTTGCTCCATTGCCCACAGGCAGACCGAGGAGCTCGCTGGTTGGATTGATGCTGATAACCACATCTTCAGCCCAGACCTCATCGCTTGCGACAGCCAATCGCAATGTTTTCGATGCGCCCCTTTCGTCACGTAGTATCAAGGTGTCAGGTGTTGAACTATCCCACAGTGCTGAAATGTCGGCACTGACAACGATGCGGTCACCCTCGGCATAATTGAAGTCGAAGAAAGTGGCTTCACCAAAAAGATCATTCGTGTCAAACACAACAATGTCAGCACCAGAGCCCAGTTCAACAATGGAACCACCCCTTCCGGGTGCAACGACGTCGTCCCCAGCACCAGCACTGACAGTTAGCCGTCCATGGAATGTTGAATCAGTGCTCCCACCAT